>JAJEAZ010000086.1 GCA_022824105.1 Alphaproteobacteria bacterium | reverse complement strand
GACGGGAGACCCGGCGATCTGGACATGCCTGGACACGGTGCCCGTCGGCGCGCTGGTCGAGGTCGTCCGGCTCAGGCAGGCGAGACGGGACGGCGAGCGGGCGCTCAGGTGCGAGGATCCCGACGAGATCGGCCGCCGCCGTTTCGTCTGGCATCGCTCCAACGGCGTCTACATGGTCCCGCCGTTCGCCGTGCTCGATGACGGCAGCGAGCACCCGGACCGTGGCGAGCCGCTGCTTGGCCAGCGCCCGGACCTGCCCCTTGTCACCGAGGAGCCGGACCCGACGGACCCGGCCCGCCAGCCCGGCGAGTTCCAGCGGCTTGGCACGTCCTGCCGTCCGCCGCGCTGGATCGACGCGGTGCGGCCCGTAGACTGCCCGGCCACGATCAACGGCACGGACGTCCAAGGCACCCATGTCCGGCGCTTCCGCTTCAGGGAGGTCCAGAACGACCCGCTCGACCCCTTCCGGATCGACTGGGTCCCTGTGATGCCGGACCCGCTGGATCCGGACAACGAGCTGGGCGTGATCGCGCCCGTCGGCGACCCGCATCCGGAGTGGGCCCACGTCACGGTGTTCTGCGAAGGGTTCATCCCGCCGTCCGACGCGCCGCCCGTGCCCGCGAGGGTGAACGACTGGACGCCGGACGACTGCCCCACGCAATGGCCGGGCCAGTTCGAGCAGGGGCGGCGCCTGGGCTACACGCAACATTTTGACTACCCGGCCGGCTGGCCGAAGCGCGACGAGGCGATCCGCACCGTCGACGACGACTGTTTCAATCCCGTGAGACAGACGGGGACGCAGAAGCGCGCCCTCAGGAACTGCCCGGCGGGCATGATCGGCGGCACGATAGAGGACCGCAGCTTCAGCTGGTGGACCAAGGCATGGGCCGTCGGGAACCCGAGCCACGCCCGCCAGATCCCCACCGGCCACGGCAGCGTCGCGCAGGCGGCGGCCGCGTATGACGCCAATCCGTCGCAAGCCGGGCTGGACGTCTGGGACGTGGTGACGCTCGAAGAGGACTGGCATGTCGTCGCCAACACCTGCCGCACGCCCTCCTCGGGCGGCGACGATGACGACAACGGCGGAGGCGGGAACTACGACGTGGACGGCGACGGGGTCGGGGACTTCGACAACGAGGCGGACGCGAACGCGTACAGCGAGCATTTCGGGGGGCCGGGGTCCAGGGTCGAGGAGGTCGACAACTGCGGCGACTGCCAGGGCCATGGCGGCTCGGAACGGCCTCCGTCGCGCCCTGACAGCACGGACAGTGACAGCGAAGACACCAACAACGGCGGAGGCGGAGGCGGCGGATGGGGATGAGGGCGGTCTCCCAAAGGCCGGACTGGTCGGCCTCCGCCGCAGGGCGGCACTTCTCCTCGATGGGCGACGTGCTGACCGAGGCAAGGCGTCACGTTCCGTCGGACGCGATCGGCGAGACGGCGTTCGGCCGGCTCATGGACTGCGCCTCCACCCTGCCGGCCGCTGCGGCGGCTCACGAGTTCTGGATCGAGCTGCGGCCCCGCGATCCGGAGCGCGCGGACCTGATCTTCACCCTCGTTCCGGGCTGGCCGCTGATGGATGCCATGATTCCCTGGTGCCGGAGCGGCTCCGGCCCGGCGGCATGGGCCTTCGGGGGCTTTCTCGAACGCGCTGCGGCCGGATCGCTGCCGGCCATGCCCGACTGGATGTGCGTGGAGCTCGACGTCCTGGCGGACGGTTCCAGCCTCGGCCTCTTCGCCGGATCGCCGAGGACGTCCGGCTTTCCGGACGGCGTCACCGCCGCGAAGGCGCTCGCCCTTGTCACCGGCACGGAGGATCCGGCCGTCCTCCGCGACTGGCAGGCCGGAGCGGCCGCGGTCGCCGGCCTCGTGAACCCGATCCGGGGCATCGGCAGCTTCCCGGAGCGTAAGGACGCTCCCCTGCGCGTCTGGTCAACCGTCAGCGCGGACGAGGGGACGACCGACGCGCTCGGCCGGCTGGGCTGGGAGGGCGACCTGGCGGCCGTCAAGGCGTTCGAGGACGGCTGGCCGTTCGCGGACAAGGCGTTCCTCGACACGGATTTTGTCTGCGGACGGCTGGGACCGGTGGCGGGCGTCGAGCGCGTCCGCCCGGGCGGCTGGACGGAGATGAACCCGGGCCTCTGGGCGAAGCGGTTGCGCTGGGCCGCGGACGCGGGCTGGTGCGACCGTGACCAGGCCGACGCTTGGGTGTCCGTCATCGGCTCGCGCGTCGTCGAAACCGAGGCCGGGCCAACGACGCTCAACCTCGGGATCAACCACGTGAAGTTCGTGTTCGGGGACGGAGACGGCGACCCGTACATGAAGCTCTATCTCGGCGGCAACATGGGACAGATCCGAAGCGCCGCCTGAATCACCGGTCGCGCAGCTGCGCGGCTCAACCGAAACTCTTTGCAGGAGATCCACACCATGAAGAGCAAGAGAACGGCAACACTGGCCGCCGGCCTCGCGATCGCGGCGCTGGCAGGCTGCGTCAAGGACCTGCCCGGCACGCCGGAGGGGGACTACGACCCCGACAGCCTGCCGGAGACCGTGGCGGAGGCGAAGGCGTTCATCGCACGCACGCGCGGCAGGCAGGGCCTCCCCGACGCGCCCGGCAACGTCCGCGCCGAGGACTACGCGGCGCTTCTGGGCGACACCGTTATGGTGACCAACAACGGACGTCCGGAAACGGGATACGGGCTGCCGCTGAACCGCATCGGCGTGATCTTCACGGGTGCCGACGGGCGCTACGTCTGGTGCAAGATGAGGGATAATGGCGAACCTTACGTCAAGGAGCGTCGCTGGGTGCCGGAAATGCGCCGTCTAGGCCCTGGCCTGACCCCGATCTTTGATCCGTCGCCGGAAGACACCCGGCCCATAAACGGCCTTTCGCCGCTTTACGACGGCGCGACCGGCGAGGCGATCTTCTACACGCCGAACGACGGCGTCTGGTGGGACTGGGACGTCGGCCATCTCCAGGAACGCCTTCCGGCCGCCACCTGGACGCTCTGCCCGGACTTCCCGAGCGCGGAGGAACTCGGCGTCGGCGTTAACGCGCGACAGACCGCCACGACCTATCCGGAACTCGTCGCGCAGGACCCCGGCCGGCGCATCCTGCGCCCCGACCTGGTGACGCACAACCCCGTGGAGCCGGTCGAGTGAGGCCCGGCCGCCGCCAGTCCTCTCTGACCGTCCGCAGGGCGGCCGCGGCGCTGGCCATTGCGGCCTCGTTCGCGACCGCGTCGCCCGCCTGCGCGGCTTCCGGGCCGGGATCGTCGGAGGCCTGGCTGCACGACATGGAGCGCAGGCTGGTTGGCCTGAGCGGCCTGCCGATCGAGGTGCGCGCGCCGTCAGACGGACCCATCCGTCGTTACGTGATCTACGCGCCGCTGGCCACGGCCTGGCGCCTCTCGGAGTCCGGAACGGATGTGAGGCGCACGGGCAGCGTCCGGGCCGTCGCGACGGAACGGGGCCGTTTCCTGGCCGTGTTCTGGGGGAACGGCGAGATCGCCAGTCTCGGCTGGCCCGATCCCCTGCCGGAAATCGTCCCGATGGACGACGCGCCCCATCCCCTCGCCGAATTCCACGACCGGCTGCTGTCGAGGGCGCTCGGGTCGCCGCTTGGCAACCTCCCTGCAGGCAGCCGATTCGTTCCGGTCGTCACGAGCGGTCCGGGCGGAGTCGTGGAACGCCCCGACAATCCGGCGCGAGCGACGCTCTGGGAAAGCCTCGGCGACAGGATCGCGGTCACACATCCGGACGGCGTCCGTACGGTCCATGGCTGGCGCCAGGTGGACGCTGTCCTGGAAGGGGGCGACGGATGACCTGGTTATCGCGGCCTGTGCCTCTCCTGGGACTGTTCGTCTTTGGGACATTCTGGGTGATCGGGTGGCCTGATGCCGAGCGGCCGATCTGGTTCCTGGCGGTCGCGGGTTTCGTTTTGGGGATCGCCGCCGTGCGGGCGGTCCGGACATCGACGCCGCTGCAGTGGACGGTCGAATTCCCTGATGTCGTCTTGGCGGCTTACGGCATCGCAATCAGCATTCCGTTGATGTCTTCAGTGCCCACGACGGGCGGGCCGTGGCTGCTTGTGTGCTTGATCGTCTTCCTTGTGCTGGTGCTCTGGCGTTGCATGCTTCCGCCGGCGAGCGGCGTCAGACACGAGGTGTCCGGGTCGGAAAGTCCGGCTGCGCTGGCCTCCGCGAAAGGCGCAATCAGTGAAGCGTCAGCCGCGCTCGACAGGATCCGCGTCGAGGATCTTGTCGTCGATCCGGACACTGCCGCCGCCTGGATCGGGGACCTGGAGGACGGCCTCTCCGCTGCCAGCTCCCGAGTCGCGCACCTGAAAGCCGGGATGAAAGGAGGTGCGGAATGACGAATCGTGTCAGCAAGTCGATTGGGAGGGCAGGGGAGTTGGCAGGACGATCAGCGGGCCGCCAGCGCCGCGAGAGCTTCCTTGACGGCAACGATGTCGGCACCCTGTCACGCCGCCTCATCGACGCGAAGGGACCTGAAGACCGCACGGAAAAACAGTGCGAAGCGACTCGGCGGTTCAGATGCGTGAAGGGATTGGTGCCAGGATCAACCCGGCGGCGGAAAGAGGCGTTCGATCACTCCAAGCGCAACCGCAAGAGCGAACATCAGGCCACCGAGACGGATGATCGTGCTCTTGGCGGAACCGTCGATCCTGGCCGCAAGACGCTCCTCAACATGCTCAAGATCCTCCCTGGTCGCCACGCCGCGAAGCATCTCCTTGGAGCGGTCGACGATCGCGTCGGCCTTGACCAGTTCAACATCGGCCTTTGTCGCAACGCAGTCGAAACAATTCGCGAGACGGGTCAGCGGTCTTCAGGTGTTCAGGGAATAGATGATGATCGCCGTAGCGATGCCGACCACGGCCGTCATGGCACCAACGAGAATCGCGGTCTGCCACCAACGATCGGTCGCCATGCGATCCGACAAGGTTGCCATGCGATCCGACGTGGAGGCGTCACGCGTGGCCATGTCCGCCCGGAAACGCTCAAGGGTGGCCGAGAGATCGGCTTGCATCGTGTTCATGCGCTCCTCCATGACGGCGACCTGCCGGGCAAGCTGGTGAATGTCCGTGCGGGTTTGAGGGCCAGGGGATCAGCCGAACACCAAGCCGGCCACGCCCAACGCGACGGCGACGGCGCCAATGATGATCGTTGTCTGCCACCAGCGCGCGGTTGCGTCCCGCTCCGAACGCGCGGCATCCCTCTTGGCCATGTCTTCCGCG
>JAJEAZ010000425.1 GCA_022824105.1 Alphaproteobacteria bacterium | reverse complement strand
GGTGCGTGCGCCGTCTCGCGCGCGCAATCAGGCGCGCGAACCGCGCCGGCGCCGACACCCGCCCGCGCCCGCACGCGAAACGCGCGCAAAACAGGGACACCCCTGTCCCGCCCTTTGCCCGAAAGGAGGCACGCATGACCGAAACCGGCCCCCGCCGTCGAAACCCTCGCCGCAGCCCGGCAGGAGGCCCGCGCCGACAGCCCGGCGGAAACGGCCCCGCATGACAAAACATGACAATTCCCGAGGGCCGCATGACAGAACATGACATTTCATGACATCCCCGCCGGGTCTCTCGACACGCGGCCGGCGCCGCTGCCCGGGATGAGCGGTTCCGCCGTCCGGCGCGCGGTCCGGGACGAAGGGGAGGGGCCGGCCCGGACGGGTGGAGCCTCAGGAAGCGGGGTCCCTCGGCTCGATGGGCAGCAGGCGGTCGAGGCCCGTCGCCTGCTCGAACAGGGCCGCCGCCTGCAACAGCTCCGCCTCGCCGCGCGGCCGGCCGACAAGCTGCAGGCCGACGGGCCGCCCGTCTGCGGTGAAGCCGCAGGGCACGCTGACCGCGGGCGAGGAGGTCACCGTGATGACGCATTGCAGGCCCATCCAGTCCACATAATTGTCGAACACGGTGTCGCCGATCCGGTCCACATAGCGCTGCTCCAGCGAATAGGGCGGCACGGCCGCGGTCGGGCAGACGAGCAGGTCGTAGTTCTCGAAGAAGTCCGCCATCCTCTGGAAGAGCGCCGAGCGGCCGTGTTCCGCCTTCGCAATGTCGCCTGCCGTCAGGGCCAGGCCCTTGTCGTAGTTCCAGATGATCTCCGGCTTGAATTTGTCGCGGTGCGCCGCCATCCGCCCGGCATGCTCGGTGACGAACAGCACGGCCCGGAAGGTGTGGAATGCGTCCATGGCCCCGGAAAAGTCCGGCGCATGCTCCTCGACCGCCACGCCGATATCCTCGAAATGCGCTACCGCGGCGGTGCAGATGTCGCGGACTTCCGCATCGACGGGCATGAAGCCGAGATCGGCGCTGAACGCAATGCGGCGCGGCGCGGCGGGCGCGGCGACGGCGTCGCGGTAGGGAACCGCCGGCGCCGGCCAGGACAGCGGGTCGCGCGGGTCGAGACCGGCCAGGACGTCCAGGAACAGCGCCGTGTCGGCGACATTGCGCGCCATCGGCCCGTTGACGGAAAGGTAGTTGAACCCGCCGTCGGACGGGCCCCGCGGCACGCGGCCGGGCGACGGGCGCAGGCCGATGACCGAACAGAAGGCGCCCGGCGTGCGGAGGCTGCCGCCCAGGTCCGACCCGTGCGCCAGCCAGACCTGCCCCGTAGCGAGCGCGACCGCCGCGCCGCCTGAAGAGCCGGCGCAGGTCAGCGAGGTGTTCCAGGGGTTGCGGGTGGCGCCGAACACCTCGTTGAAGGTCTGCCCGCCTGCGCCGAATTCCGGCGTGTTGGATTTCGCCAGCACGACGCCGCCCGCCGCCTCGATCCGCTGCACGGGAATGTCCGACGCCTCGGGTACATGGTCGGCGTAAATCGGCGAACCGTAGGTGGTGCGCACGCCTTCCACCGGGTTCAGGTCCTTGATCGCCACCGGGAGGCCGGCCAGAAGGCCGCGTTCGGAAGGCGGCCGGTCCATCAGTTCGCGCGCCCGGTCGCGGGCGCGTTCCGGCGCCAGTGTCGGCAGTGCATTGACCCGGCCGTCAACGGCCTCTATACGCGCCAGCGCGGCGTCGATGGCGTCGAGCGGCGTGATTTCTCCGGCCTTGAGCTTCGCGACCGTCTCGCGGGCGGTCAGTCGGTAAAGATCGTCGGACATGGCATTGGGGATCCGGTCTTTGGGGGGCGGAACCTTACCAATAGTTCAGTGGCGCGTCGCGGTGCGGTTGGCTATAAGCCGCGCCGGCCGGAGCGGCCCGACAAGGCCGCCGGGATTGGGAATGGAATGTTGTCGCTGGTTGCCGCACGGGGCCTGACGAAGCGCTTCGACGCGCATGTGGCCGTCGACCGCGTGGATCTTGAGGTCGGCGCGGGCGAGGTGCTGGGCTTCCTCGGCCCCAATGGCGCCGGCAAGTCCACGACGATGAAGATGATTGCGGGGTTTCTCACCCCGACCGAGGGCCAGGCGGCGATCTGCGGCCACGATGTGATCGACGAGCCGCTGCAGGCGAGGCGCAATCTCGGCTATCTGCCGGAAGGGGCGCCGCTCTACGGCGACATGACTGCCGGAGCCTTCCTCGATTTCGTAGCCGCCATGCGGGACCTCTCCGGCCGGCAGGGCCGCACCGCCGTCGGGCTTGCGGTCGAACGCACCGATCTCGCCGAGGTGCTGGCCCAGCCCATCGATACGCTTTCCAAGGGTTTCAAGCGCCGTGTCGGCCTCGCCCAGGCGCTGCTGCACGATCCGCCCGTGCTCATTCTGGACGAGCCCACCGACGGGCTGGACCCGAACCAGAAACACGAAATGCGCGCGCTCATCCGCGAAATCCGCCCTTCCAAGGCCATCGTGATATCCACCCACATTCTCGAGGAGGTCGATGCCGTCTGCACCCGCGCGGCGGTCATCGCCGGCGGCCGGCTGCTTGCCGACGCCACGCCCGCCGACCTCGCCTCATGGTCGCCGCTGCACAATGCCGTGTCGCTGACCCTTGGCGCGCAGTTCGCCGATGCGGCCGCCGCATCGCTCGCGGCGCTCGACCGCGTGGAGGCGGTGCATCGCGAGCAGGCGGGCCCCGATATCGTGCGCCTGGTTGCGCTTTCCCGCGACGGCCGGCCGATACTGACCGATGTGGGGCTTCTGGTTCAGGCGCACGGCTGGGAGGCGGGCGATCTGCGAACGGAAACGGGAGCCCTCGACGATGTCTTCCGGCGCATGACGCAGCCCGGCGAGGAGGAGCGTCGCGATGGCTAACGTCGTCCATGTGTTCCGGCGTGAGTTCGCCGGCTATTTCATCACTCCCGTCGCCTATGTCTTCATCGTCCTCTTCCTGGCGCTGGCGGCGGCGCTGACCTTTTATGTCGGTCATTTCTTCGAGCGGGGACGGGCGGACCTGCAGTCGTTCTTCCAGTGGCACCCCTGGATTTACCTCTTCTTCCTGCCGGCGATCTCGATGAGGCTGTGGGCCGAGGAACGCAAGACGGGCACGATCGAGCTGTTTCTGACCCTGCCGGTCTCGACCGCGGCGGCCGTGGCCGGGAAGTTCCTGGCGGCTTGGGTGTTCGCGGGCGTGGCGCTGGCGCTGACCTTCCCGATCTGGCTCACCGTCAACTATCTGGGCGCGCCCGACAACGGGGTCATCACCGCCAGCTATATCGGCTCCTTCCTGCTGGCCGGCGCCTATCTCGCCATCGGCTCCTGCCTCTCCGCGCTTACCCGGAACCAGGTGATCGCCTTCGTGCTGACCGTGACCGCCTGCTTCCTGTTCAATGTGCTGGGCGCCGGAATCCTGGAGCCGGTCTTGGGCGATGCCGTTCCGGCGGACCTCCTGGAGACGCTCGCCTCCTTCAGCCTGCTCGGCCACTTCAACAATATCGTCAAGGGCGTGATCGACCTGCGCGACATCGTCTATTACGCGCTCGCAATCGGCGTCTGGCTGGCCGCGGCCGCCATAACCGTCGACCTGAAGAAGGCGGGCTGAGGCGATGGCGGCGATGGAGCGGCACCGGCAGCGCAGCCTGTTCGCCAGGCTGGCCCTGGCGCTGCTGGCGGTATTGTTCGTGGCGGGGGTCTCGCTGTCCGACCGGCTGTTGCGCCACGCGCGCCTCGACCTGACGGAAGAGGGCGCCTTCACGCTCGCGGAGGATTCGAAGCGGGTGGTGAAGGAGATCGACGAGCCGATCGTGCTCCGCTTCTACTTCTCCAGCCGCATCGCGCGGGAGGTTCCGCAGGTGGGCGTCTATGCGCGCCATGTGCGCGACCTGCTGGAGGAATTCGCCGCGCTTTCCGACGGCAAGATCGAACTCCGGATCTTCGATCCCGAGCCGTTCACCGACGCCGAGGACCGGGCCGACTCCTTCGGCCTCCAGGGCCTTCCCGTGGACCGCACCGGCGAGCGCGTCTTCTTCGGCCTTGCCGGCACCAATTCGACGGACGATGTCGAGCTGATCCCGTTCTTCGACGAAGCCCGCGAACGCGACCTCGAATACGACATCGCCCGCATCGTCCACAGCCTCGCCAATCCGGAGCGGCCCGCCGTGGGGCTGATTACCGGCCTGCCGATCGCCGGGTCGCCGATGTCCCAGTCGGGCCGGGGCCAGAACGACGCCTGGGCGATCTACAATCTGCTGCTGGCTTCCGTGGACGTGCGGCAGATCATCAGCACGGCGACCTCGGTGCCGGAAGGCGTCGATGTGGTGGTGCTCGTGCATCCGAAGCGGCTCACGGACGAGACGCTCTATGCGCTCGACCAGTTCGTCCTGCGCGGCGGCAAGCTGCTCGTCTTCGTGGACCCGCACTCCGAAGGCGAGGCGCAGCACCCGGAAATCCGCCGCCGCGGGATGCCGCCGGGAGGGTTGGCGTCCAATCTCGAAAGACTGTTCGCGGCGTGGGGCATAGAGGTGCCGCCCGGCGAATTGGCGGGCGATTCCGCGCTCGGACGCCGGGTGCAGGTGCCCGACCGGTCGCGGACCCGGTTGATGGCGGTGGACTATCCGCTATGGCTCGGTATCGACAAGAGGGGGATCCTGCCCGGGGATTCGATCTCCGCGGAACTCACGCTTCTGAATTTCGCCTCGCCCGGCCATATCCTGGCGACCGAAAGCGGCGGAGCCGCCGTAACGCCCCTCGTGACCTCCTCGAAAGGCGGCGGCACGGTGCCTGTAACGCTGGTGCAGGGGCCCATCGACCCGCTCGCCGTCGTCCATGCCTTCGAACCCGCCGAACAGCCGCTCGTTCTTGCCGCCAGGCTTACGGGCGAGGTGGACACTGCCTTCCCGGACGGGCCGCCCGAGCCGGAAGCCCCGGACGAAGGCGACAAGGCGGCGGACTCCGAAGCGGAGGGCGAGGACGAGGAAGAAAAGGCCGCATGGGAGGCGCTGAAGGCCGCGCATCTGGCGCGGTCCTCGGCTCCGATGGACGTCGTTGCGGTGGCTGATGTCGATATGCTCGCCGACCCGATGTGGATGGTCGAAGGCACGATGGGCGACGGGCGCGTCGGCCAGGCGGTGGCGGACAACGCGGCCTTCTTCCTGAACGCGGTCGAAAACATGACCGGCCGCGACGATCTCGTCTCGCTGCGTTCGCGCGGCAGCTTCCAGCGGCCCTTCACGCTGGTGGAGGACATCCGCCGCGAAGCGGAAAGCAAGCACAGGGCGAAGGAAAGGGAACTGCTCGACCGGCTGGAGGAGGCGCTGAGGCGGCTGAACGAGCTCGAAGGGGACCCCGCAGCGGAAGATCAGGTGGTGTTGACGACCACGCAAACGGATTCGCTCAAGACGCTGCGCGCCGACGTGGTCCGCCTTCGCCGCGAACTCCGCGATGTCCAGCACCGGTTGCGCCGCGATGTCGAGGCGCTCACCTCGCGGCTGGAGCTCGTCAACATCGCTCTCGTGCCGGCGCTGGTCGCGCTCTTCGCCCTGGTCGTCGCCTATGTCCGGCGCGCCCGCCGGCGTGCTGTGCAAGAGGGTGGGCGAGCCGCATGAGACCCCGCAATTTCCTGCTGTTGCTGGTTCTGACGGTGGCCACGGCCGCCGCGGCGGTTGCGGTTCTGGTGGAGGAGCGCGCGCGCGGCGGCGATCCGGTCGCCGGCACAATGCTGTATCCGGGCCTGCTGGAGCGCGTGAACGACATCGACTTCGTGGAGGTTTCGACGACGGCGGACGGCACGGTGTCGGCCCGGCGCGAGGACGGGCGCTGGGGCGTCGTGCAGCGCCACGGCTACCCCGCGGACTTCAGGATGCTGAGCCGCATGATTTACGACCTGGCCCGTCTCGAGCTGATCGAGCGGCGCACCGCCAAGCCGGCTCTCTATCCGAAGATCCGGGTCGAGGACCTCGGGGACAGCAGCGCCCTTTCGATCCGCATTGCGGCGAAGGCGGGCGGCGAGACGGCGGCCGACCTGCTGGTCGGGTTCGCCCGCCCGGAAGAGCTGGGCGGCGGCGTGTTCGTGCGCAAGAGCGGCGAGGCCCAGTCCTGGCTCGCCGAGGGCGACTTCCAGCCGGTGCAACTGCTGACGCGCTTCCTCGACCGCAATATCTGCAATGTGGAGCAGCGCCGTATCCATCGCACGCGCCTGACCCATGCCGACGGCGAAACGGTTACGGTGTCGAAGGCCGGGCCGGAGGAAACGGCCTGGAGCCTGGAAGAGCCGCCGCCCGAGGGGCAGAAGGCGAAGGCGAGCCACGAGCTGTCGCCGCTCACCAGTTGGCTGGATTTCCTGATCTTCGACGATGTCCGCCCGGCCGCCGAGGTGGACTTTTCGGCGCCCCTCGTCGCCGGCAGGTTCGCAACCTTCGACGGGCTCGTCGTCGAGGTGAAGATGGCCCGGCAGGACGGCGATTACTGGGTGGCGCTGACTGCGGCGCCGGGAACCCCGGACCCGCGCGTCGAGCCCCTGCTCGACCAGCGCAGGACGATGGATGCGGACAAGCTCGAAGGCTCCCTGCAGATGGCGCTGAAGACGCCGGACGAGGTCGCGGACGAGATCGCGGAGATCAACGCCAC
This sequence comes from Alphaproteobacteria bacterium, assembly GCA_022824105.1. GTDB lineage: Bacteria > Pseudomonadota > Alphaproteobacteria > Bin95 > Bin95 > Bin95. The sequence goes on along the minus strand of JAJEAZ010000425.1, from coordinate 264 downwards.
CGCCGGCGGCTGGGCCTACCGGGTCACCGATTACAAGATCGACAAGTTCCGCACGCGCCTCGCCCAGCTTACGGAAGCCGCGGACGAGAGTTAGCCTCGCCGCGGGCGATGTCGAGGAACACCTCCTCCATGGTCTGCCGCCCGTAGCGCGCGATCAGGGCGTCCGGGGCGCCGCGGTCCACCAGCCGTCCGGCCTTCATCATCAGCACGTCGCGGCAGAGCCGTTCCACCTCCAGCATGTTGTGCGAGGCGAGCAGGATGGTG
>JAJEAZ010000636.1 GCA_022824105.1 Alphaproteobacteria bacterium | reverse complement strand
GGCGGTGTTCAAGACGGCGTTCGAGCTCGACCAGCGCTGGATCGTGGACCTCGCCGCCGAGCGCGCGCCGATGGTGGACCAGGCCCAGTCGGTCAACCTCTTCCTGCCCGCCGACATCCACAAGCGCGACCTGCACGGCCTCCACCATATGGCGTGGAAGCGCGGCCTCAAGAGCCTCTATTACTGCCGTTCCAAGTCCCTCCAGCGCGCCGAGGCGGTGGGCAGCCGCCGGGTCGCCCGGCAGGAGGAAGCCTCGCTCCGGGTCGATTACGAAGAGTGCCTCGCATGCCAATGAGCGGCGGCGGCCCGCTTTCCGGAAAGACGGCCCTTGTCACCGGCGCCAGCCGCAATATCGGCCGCGAAATCTGCCTGCGGCTCGCGCGCGACGGCGCGCATGTCTGCGTCAACACCCGCCGGGCGGAAGAGGCGGCCCGCGCAGTCGTGGCGGAGGTCGAGGCGGCGGGCGGCTCCGCCTCGCTGCACATGGCGGACGTGACCGACGAGGCCGCCGTTACGGCGATGGCGGAGGCGGCGGGTCCCGTGGACATCCTGGTCAACAACGCCGCCATCCGCCGCCATGTGCCCTTCCTCGACTCGACGCTCGCCGACTGGCGCGAGGCGCAGGCGGTCGTGCTCGAAGGGGCCTATCTCTGCGCCCGCGCCGTGCTGGGGTCCATGCAGGCGAAGGGCTGGGGGCGGATAATCAACATGGGCGGCGTCTCGGCGCATATGGGCATGGCGGAGCGCGCCCATGTCAGCGCCGCCAAGGCGGGGCTGATCGGCTTCACCAAGGGGCTGGCGAAGGAGTTCGGCCCGGACGGCATCACCGTCAATTGCGTGGTGCCGGGCGTGATCGACACGGTGCGCGACCCCGGCGGGCTCAGCCCCGGGCAGGCAAGCGCGGTGCCCATCGCCGTCGGCCGCCAGGGCCGCCCGGAGGAAGTCGCCGAGACGGTCGTGCATCTCTGCCAGCCGACAAGCGCCTACATCACCGGCGCGACCATCCATGTGAACGGGGGCGCCTACCTGCCCTGAGCGCCTCCCGGCCGATGACAGCGGCGCGGCGCGGGGCTAGCATGGCCGAAGGCCCAAGGGCGGGAGGCCGCGCCATGGCGTATCTCTTCGAGACCAGCACCGGCAGGATGGGGTCGCGCTTCATGAGCCTGCAGGTTCCTCCCGACTGCTTCCGGGACATGGCGCAGATCGACTGGAGCGAGTGTTTCAGGCGGGTCTTCATCGACCCGGTGACGGGATCGATTTCGTTCATGACGCCCTCGGCGTCGCATGAGAACCGGTCATCCAGTTCGGACCTTGTCATGATGTCGCTCGACCGCAAGGGCTTTCCCGTCCAGGGCATGGGATCGACGCGGTTCCGCGGCCCCGGAGACAGGGAAGCCGAACCCGATGCGTGCTACTATGTCGGCGTGAAGGTCGGGCGTTATCTTGCTGCGGTCGAGGAAGGCAATGAGGCGCTGGACCGGTTCGCCCGCGAAACGCCGCCCGATCTGGTGCTGGAAGTCGAGCGCAGCCATGCCGATCGCGGCAAGCCGTCCTTTTACCGGGATCTGGGCGTCACCGAAATGTGGCGGCTCGACATGTCCGAAAACGATCGCGACGAGGTGGCGTTCCTGGATTTGCAGGCGGCGGGCGGCCCTGCGCCTGCGGAAACCAGCATTGTGCTGCCCGGCGCGACGCCGGCCTTCGTGCTCGAAGCGCTGGCGCTGGCGGCCCGGCGACGCTACGAAGAACTGGACATTCTACTCGACCGGCTGCTGCTGGACATGCGGCAAGCGCGGCCCGCCATCGGCCCCGACCTGTAGGCATAGGGGCGCAACGGCCCGCGTGAACCGAGGCGCTTACCGGCCCTGACCGGTTCCGCCTCCCCTCGGCCGGTAAAGCCGGTACCAGGCCCAGGCGAGCAACTGGAGGGCGAGCAGGCCGCCAAACGCCGCCCGGTACGCCTCTTCCGGATAGCGGCCCTCCTCGGCCTCCCAGAAGTCCAGCACGCCGCCGATGGCGTACTGGATGGCGAAGGCGCCGAGGAAGACCAGCAGGTTGAGCGCGGTGTTGGCGCGGCCCGCCAGTACGGAGCCGAAATAGGCCGAGAGATAGGCATAGGAGAGAATGGTCATCTGGCCGGTCATGGCGAACACCGCCCAGAACGCCGTGGCGGGCGGCCAGAGGCCCAGCACGATGGCGAACAGCGAGACGACGAAGACCGCCACGATGGCCTCGACCACCGCCATGAGCGAGATGCCGCGCCGGTTCGCCCAGTCGCCGAGCGCGCCGGAGAGCAGGATGCCGACGATGAAGGCCGCCGCCATCAGGAAGAGCGTCGAGGCGGTCTGCTCGGGGTCGAGGCCGCCCACATCCCGCAGCCAGGGCGCGGCCCAGAGCGTCTGGAGCGCGATATGGCCCCCGCAGGTTCCCGCGATGATCGGCGCGAGGCTCCAGAAGGTGCGGTCCCGATAGACATGGGCGATGCCGGCGATCTGCGCCCGGAAGCCGCCGCTGCTCAGCATGTCCGGCTTCTCGCGCGGCGCCAGCAGGAAGATCGTCGAGGCCGCGAGCGCGACCGCCCCGCCGAGTCCCGCGAAAACGGCCCGCCAGCCCCAGGCCGCCACGGCCATGTGGGCAGGCTCCGTCGCCGCCAGCACCCCGAAGCCGCCGAATACCATGACGAGCGCGTTGAACAGCGGCACGCGCTCGGGCGGCGCCCAGAGCACCACGGCCTTGAAGGACGCCATCAGCCCGCCGGCGAAGCCGAGCCCGATCAGGAGGCGCGCGCCCACCAGCATGTCCGCCGACCCGCCCATCGCGAACAGGACGGAGCCGAGCGCCGAGACCATGAGCAGGCAGGCCTGCACCCGCCGCGGCCCGAACCGGTCCAGCAGTACGCCGAGCGGCAGTTGGAAGGCGCCGAAGCCGAACAGATAGGCGGCCGTAATCAGCCCGAGCCCCTCGGCCGTCACGCCGACATCGCGCTCCAGGTCCGCCACCACCACGGCGTTCACCGCGCGCAGCAGGTAGGACATGAAATAGCCGAGGCCGAACGGCGCTACGACCGCGGCCCAGAGGCGCCAGGGGCTCATGGACGCGCTCTCACATCGCGGCGATGCCGCCGTCCACGAAGAGTTCCGAGCCGGTGGTGAAGCTGCTCTCGTCCGAAGCAAGGTAGAGGATGGCGTAAGCGACTTCCTCCGCCTGCCCGACGCGCCCGATGGGCACCTGCCGGGCCAGCTTGCGCAGCGCCTCCTGCGTGCCAAACTGCTCCTTGTAGCGGTCGAGGATCGGCGTATCGATGAAGGTCGGATGCACCGAGTTGCAGCGGATCGGCAGGCCCTGCCGGGCGCAATGCAGCGCCACCGACTTGGAGAGGTGGCGCACGCCGGCCTTGGCGGAGTTGTAAGCGGCCATGTTGTGCCCGGCGATGACGCCCGCAATCGAGGAGATATTGACGATGGCGCCCGAGCCCTCCGTCTCCCGGCAATGGGCGGCGATGGCGGGGATGGCGTGCTTGCAGCCGAGGAACACGCCGTCGAGGTCTATGGCATGCACCAGCCGCCATTCCTCCAGATCGATCTCGGTCACGGGCTTGGTGAGGCCGATGCCGGCGCTCTGCACCAGGATGTTGAGCCCGCCGAGGCGCTCCACTGTTTCCGCCACGGCCGCCTCCCACGCCGCCTCGTCGGTCACATCGTGGCGGATGAAGGCCGCATCCGGCCCGAGCTTCGCCGCGAGCGCGCTTCCCCTCGCCTCGTCAATGTCGGTTATTGCAACGCGCGCGCCCTCGCGGAGGAACATGGCCGCCGTCGCCGCCCCCAGCCCCGAAGCGCCGCCGGTAATCAGCGCAATCTTGCCTTCGATCCGTCCGGTCATGGCCGATCCTCCCCCTATTTCGCGCAGAAGCCGCCGTCCACGACGAGCTCGGTGCCGTTGACGAAGCTGGAGTCGTCCGAGGCGAGGAAGGCCACGCATTGCGCGACCTCCTCCGGCCGGCCGATGCGGCCGAGCGGGATCGCCTCGGCGCGGGCGTCTATGGCGCGCTGGCCGAAACGCTCGCGGTCGGGGTCGAGGATCGGCGTGTCGATGGGCCCCGGATGCACCGAGTTCGCGCGGATATTGTAGCCCCGCCGCCCGCAATGCAGCGCAATCGTCTTGGTGACCATGTGGACGCCCGCCTTGGCGGAGCAGTAGGCGGCATAGACGGCGACGCCCCGGAGTGCGGCGACCGAGGAGATGTTGACGATGGACCCGCCGCCGCCCGCGGCCATGGCGGGCAGCGCCGCATGGCAGCCCAGATAGACGCTGTCGAGGCAGACCTCGTGGACCCGGCGCCAGCCCTCCAGCGTCTCCTGCTCGATGGTCGCCTTGGGCGCGATGCCGGCATTGTTGACCAGGATGGAGAGGCCGCCACCGGCCCCGGCGGCAGCCGCGACGGCGCGCTCCCAGGCGCCGGCGTCGGACACGTCGTGGGCGAGCACGGTCATCGACCCCCCGGCGCCGGAAGCGGTTTCCTCCGCGGCCCCCGCGTCTATATCCGTCGCGACGACATGCGCCCCCTCTTGCGCCAGCAGCAGCGCCGTGGCGCGGCCGATGCCGGAGCCCGCCCCCGTCACCAGCGCCGTCCTGCCTTCGAGCCGTCCGCCCATCCCCCGTCTCCCTCTCCGTGTACCCACCGCCACTCTACCCTCTTGAATCCCCGCCGCGCATCCCCATCTGGAGGTTGTCCGAAGCTCGCCGGGCAACGGGGGCGGAGGATGGCGGGTCCGGCCGGTGAACGGCGGGCTCCCGAAACATCGACAATCGCTTCTCAAGGAGGATGACCGATGACGGCATTCGATTTCTCCCCTCTCCTGCGGTCCACCATCGGCTTCGAACGGCTGATGAAGAACTTCGACCGCGTCATGAACGCCGACGCG
>JAJEAZ010000062.1 GCA_022824105.1 Alphaproteobacteria bacterium | reverse complement strand
GCAGGAACATGCCGAGGCCATTGCCAGCATGGGGCGCGAAGCGGCGCAAGCGGACCGCGAGGAGCTTGCAACGAAAGCGGACGTGCATGCGGTCAAGGCAGACGTGCATACGGTCAAGGCGGAAGTGCATACGGTCAAGGCGGAAGTGCATACGGTCAAGGCAGATCTGGAAGCGCAGCTTGCAACGCTGGAGGCCCGCCTGACCTGGCGGATGGTCGGCCTCGCCGCGCTCATCATCGCAGCCGTCAAGCTGATCCCTGCGCCCTGACCGCGCCGGGGGAGCCGCCGGCAAGAGGCGGCGTCTCAGCCGGCAAGCAGTCTCGCGCCTTCGAGACGCGCAGCCTGCCGGTCGAAGGTGTAGAGCGTGGACGCGCCGCGCCGCCTTGCGGCGGCCGCGATCATCAGGTCGGAGAAGCCGGGGCCGCCCGGGCGGTAGCGTGACGCGGCCCGGACGACATCGTCCACGGCCTCGATCTCCAGTTCCGCGGTTGCGGCCAGCGATTCCAGCACGGTGGCGACGCGCTCGCGGGAAAATCCATGGGCCCGCTCCAGGACCCAGACGAGTTCGACGGCCACCTCCCGGCATATGAAGCCGGGGTCCTCCTCCGTCAGCCCTGCCAGCAGCGACCGGGCGGCCCCGGCTTGCGCAGGGTCGTCGTTCACGAGGAAGCGCACCAGCACGTTCGTGTCGAGCGCGATCACTCCTTGCCGGCTCCCGCGGCGACGGCCCGTTCCATGTCCTCGAGGCTCGCCGGCGGGCCGTCATGGCCGAATGCGCCGAACAGCCGGGTGACCGGACGAAGGGGAAGAATTTTCACGCCGTCGTCAACGACGACATAGCGGATGCGGTCTCCCGGTTTGACGCCGAGGGCGGTCCTTACGGCCTTGGGCAATGTCGTCTGCCCTTTGGACGTGACGGTGGACTCTGCCATGACCTGCTCCCACCCCTTACCTTTTTCGATTCTGCCTTACGATAGGAGATTCAGCAAGAGCCAATGGCCTTCGACAGGACTGCGCCGGCCCGCTGGCGGGGGGCGGCGGGGCCGGGGTATAAGGCCCTTATGGCGTCCTTCGCGAACACTCCGGTCACGGTCATCGGCGGCGGGCTTGCCGGGGCGGAGGCCTGCTGGCAGCTTGCGCGGCGGGGTGTGCGCTCGGTGCTTTTCGAGATGCGCCCCGAAACGCCGACGCCGGCGCACAAGACGCAGAAGCTCGCGGAGCTCGTCTGTTCGAACTCCTTCCGTTCCGACGATGCCGAGCACAACGCCGTCGGCCTGCTGCATGAGGAGATGCGCCGGGCGGGCTCGCTGGTCATGGCGTGCGCCGACCGCACCCGCCTGCCGGCCGGCGGCGCGCTCGCCGTGGACCGCGAGGCCTTCGCCGATGCGGTCACCGGCGCGCTCGAGGCCGAGCCGCTCATCGCGATAGAGCGCCGGCGCATCGACCGGCTGCCGGAATCGGGTTCCGCCATCGTCGCCACCGGGCCGCTCACCGACGGCGCGCTTGCGGACGCAATCCAGGCGCTGACCGGGCGCGAGGCGCTTGCTTTCTTCGACGCCATCGCGCCCATCGTCTATGCGGACTCCATCGACCTCGACACCGCCTGGTTCCAGTCCCGCTACGACAAGCCGGGGCCGGCCGGCAGCGGCGCCGACTACATCAACTGCCCGCTGGACGAGGCCGGCTACAACGCCTTTGTGGAAGCGCTGCTGGAGGCGGACCGGATCGAATTCAAGGAGTGGGAGGCGCTCACGCCCTGGTTCGAGGGCTGCCTGCCGGTGGAGGTGATGGCGGCGCGCGGGCCGGAGACGCTGCGCTTCGGCCCGATGAAGCCCGTCGGGCTGACCGACCCGCGCACCGGGAAGCGGCCCCATGCCGTCGTGCAGCTCCGCCGGGACAACGCGCTCGGCACGCTCTACAACATCGTCGGCTTCCAGACCAAGCTGCGCCACGCCGAGCAGGCGCGCGTCTTCCGCATGGTGCCGGGCCTCGAGAACGCGCGCTTCGCGCGGCTCGGCGGCATCCACCGCAACTGCTTCATCGACGCGCCGGCGCTGCTGGATGAACAGTTGCGGCTCAGGGCGGCCCCCCATTTACGCTTCGCCGGGCAAATCACTGGTGTCGAGGGCTATGTCGAGAGCGCGGCGATCGGCATGCTGGCGGGGCGCTTCGCCGCCGGCGAGACGGAGGCGCCGCCTGCGACGACGGCGCTCGGCGCGGTGCTGGGCCATGTCACCGGCCCGCGGCCCGCCTCGGCCGGCGCCTACCAGCCCATGAATGTCAATTTCGGCCTCTTCCCGCCGCTCGGCGGGCGGTTCCGGGGCCGCGAACGCAAGCGCGCGCATGCGGCCCGCGCGCTGGCCGACCTCGACCGCTGGCTCGGCCGCCGGGAGGCAGCCTGACATGGGCGGAAACGGCATGGCCAATCGCCGGATCGACCTCAGAAGCGACACCGTGACCCTGCCGACGCCGGCCATGCGCCGGATCATGGCGGAAGCGGAGGTCGGCGACGATGTGCATGGCGAGGACCCGACCGTCACCCGCCTTGAGCAGCGCGTCGCCGACATGCTGGGGCTGGAGGCGGGCCTCTTCCTGCCCTCCGGCACGCAGTCCAACCTGACGGCGCTGATGAGCCATTGCGGGCGTGGCGAGGCCTATATCACCGGCGAGACCTACCACACGGTCGCCTCGGAAGCGGGCGGGGCCGCCGTGGTGGGCTCCATCGTGCCGATCACGCTGCCGGTGGAGGAGGACGGCACGGTGGCCCTCGACCGGCTCCGGGCCGCGATCCGTCCCGAGGACTTCCACCGCCCGGTGCCGCGGCTGATCGCGGTGGAGAACACGTCGCTCGGCCGCGTGCTGCCGGAAGGCTACATGGAGGAGGTCGCCGCACTCGCCCGCGAGCACGGGCTCAGGGTGCATCTCGACGGGGCGCGCCTCCTGAACGCCGCCATCGCGACCGGCAGGACGCCGGCCTCGGTCGCCGCGGGGGCCGATTCCGTCTCGCTCTGCCTCTCCAAGGGCTTGGGCGCGCCGGCCGGCACGGTGCTTGCCGGTGACGAGGCGTTCATCGCCCGCGCGCGGCGGGCAAGGAAGATGCTTGGCGGCGGCATGCGCCAGTCCGGCGTGCTTGCCGCCGCCGGCCTGCATGCGCTGGATGCCCATGTCGAGCGGCTGGCCGACGACCACGAACTTGCCGCCGCGCTGGGCGAACGCCTCGCGCCGGTGGTCGAGGTGCAGCGCGTTTCCACCAACATGGTCTATGCGGGCCTGCCGGGCGGGGCCGAACTCAAGCGCCATCTCGAGGACCGCAATATCGTCATCGCATCGCCCGGGCCGGTGACGCGGCTGGTGGTCCACAGGGACATCGAGCCGGGCGATGTCGAGCGCGTCGGCGCGGCCTTCGAGGCGTTCTACAACTGAGGGAGGCGCGGCGATGCACGATCTGGTCATTCGCGGCGGCACGATTATCGACGGCTCGGGAGGCGACCCCTTCGCCGGCGATGTCGCGGTCGAGGGCGGGCGCATCGCGCAGGCCGGCGGCAAGGCCGGGCCCGGCCGGCGCGAGATCGACGCGGACGGCGCGCTGGTGACGCCCGGCTTCGTCGATGTCCACACCCACTATGACGGCCAGGCCACTTGGGACAGCGAACTCGCGCCGTCCAGCTGGCACGGCGTCACCACGGTGGTGATGGGCAATTGCGGCGTCGGCTTCGCGCCCGCCCGCCCGGACGCGCACCATGCGCTGATCCGCATGATGGAGGGCGTGGAGGACATTCCGGGCGCCGCTCTTTCCGAGGGCCTTACCTGGGACTGGGAGAGCTTCCCCGAATATCTCGACGCGCTGGAGGTGCGCCCGCGCGCCATCGACGTCGCCGCGCAGGTGCCGCATTGCGCCGTCAGGGCCTATGCGATGGGCGGGCGCGGCATCGCCAACGAGCCGGCGACGGAGGACGATGTCCGCCTCATGGCCGATATCGTCCGCGAGGCGCTGGCGGCGGGCGCCCGCGGCTTCACCACCACGCGCACCATCGCGCATCTTACGGCCGACGGCGACCGTGTGCCCGGCGCCTTCGCCGAGGAGCGCGAACTGCTGGGACTGGCGGATGCGGTCGGCGGGCGCACCATCGGCTGGAT
>JAJEAZ010000098.1 GCA_022824105.1 Alphaproteobacteria bacterium | reverse complement strand
AGGCTCCTGACTTCGCGAAAGCCTTTGGAGAGCCGGATGCATTACGAAAGGTGCACGTCCGGTTCGGAGGGCGGGCCGGAGAAACCCGGCGGCCGTAAGGCCGACAGGGCGCTTCGGCCCGACCCTACTGCTCGCCGTGTTGCCGGGCATCACCATGGCTGCCGTCACGATGCCGTCTCCTTCGCGACGATGAGGGAGCGACGGCCGGACGCCCTCCCCCAGACACCCCGGCCGCCGCCCCCCCCTCACGGCCAGGCTTCTCCTCTCGATGGAGCAAGGCGGGGAGATGGAGACGGTTGCGGGACGGCGGCGCAGCACGCGCGGGCAGGCTTGCCCGGAGAAGCGCTTGAATGGGGTGGATTTCTGCGCCTTGCCGTCAGCTAATGCCGCCAACACGTCGTCAAACATCAGGCCAACACGCGGCCCATCTACCGCCAACGCGGTATAGACCTGTTGGTTCGCCGGGCGTCCATCGCCCGTATCGCGCAAACGCGTCAGTTCCGGGACGGCCGGCCCCTGCCTTCCGGAAGCGGACTGGATACCCCGTTTTCTCTGAAGCGTTCGCTCAAGCCCAGGAACGATCCGAAGAATTCGCCCTTGGCGCCGTCTCTCTGCTCAAACTCGACGCCGCTGAAGCCCGCCGCCAGCCGGGGGTTTCCGTCTGCGTCCTGGCGGCTGGAAAAGGCCCCGCCCCAATATCCCTCGGACTTGGTTACGGTCCGCTCCGGGTGTTTCAAAATCACCCGGTTGCGCACGAAATGGCCGTCTTCCCGGATAATCGCACTGGCCAGGTGGATCTCGTAGTCCTTGGCTGTGCCTTGAGGGGCGTCCACCGCCTCGCCGAGGATGATGCCGAAATGCGCGCGTTGCGTAACGAGGTCGCCGACGCAGCCGATACAACCTTTCACGGTGCCGTCGAAAAAGTCCGCAGTCAGGGCGATCGTCCCCTGATATTCTTCGAGCACAATATTATCGACATCCTCTCCCGGTTCGCCCGCGGGCACATACCTGTAGAGGCCGCCGGCTTGGCCGAAATAGGTGGCCGTCCCCTCGACCGGCACCTCCGGCACGATTCCATGGTCGAGCTCCGGGCCGTCGATAAGCGACAAGCGCTCCGAATCGCGTAGCGAGAGTTCGGGCGGATGCTGGCCGACGAACTCCGCCCACCAGCCGAACACGAGGTAGTCCGCCGGATTGTCCGGATTCCAGCTCAACAAGGCGTGAGACAGCGACGTGCCTTCCTTCTTGACTTTGAAGAACGTAATGGCCTGTGCCTGGTGGCCTGGCATGGGCGTAATAACCCCGCGCTGCACCTCGATGGCATCCTCGTTCGTGTTGACGGAGGCTACGGTTCCATCGTCCAGCGTCACGAAAAACCGTAGAGTCGCGCCATCGAACTCCGTGTTCCTTTCGAGCTGGAACGACTCCTGTCTTGGCGGGTCGCCCGCACAGGCGGTCAGCGCCAGCGCAAAAATGAGCAGAATTTGAACCGGTTTCACGTTGGCTCCCCTTCTCCGACCCTGATTGGCTGCTCTCTGCCCGATGTTAGTTCCCTATCGATTTCGATGCCAAGGCGCATGTATGCACGCATCGAAGTCCGCCGGAAGTGTCGGTCCCGAACCTGGAACGGGTATGGGGGCGACAACGCGAGGGTCGGGGTTTCGAGCTATTCGCGTCGATTGCGCCGCCGACTGGCCCGCAAATTCCACGGCAGAAGTTCGCGCTGACGGTTCTGCGGCGTCCCGGCGATGCGGGCGAGCACGTCGGCGAGCCATACCCGGGGATCGACATCATTGAGCTTGGCGGTGCCGATCAGAGTGCAAATGGCGGCCGCGCGCATGCCGCCGCGGTCGCAGTCGGCGAACTTTGACGATTTCGGCCTGCGCTTCGGAGAACGGTACCGGCTCCGCGCCCGGCTCCAGCAGGCGCTCCGGCATCCCCTCCTGGCGCCAGAAGGACGAGGCGGACCGTCCGCCTTCCGGGGGTCGTCCCAGGCGAGAGGCGCGAACCGCTCCGCCGTCAGGCCGGCCTCCGTCTGAAGGCGGATGAGGAAGGGTCCGGGTTCCGGCGCGGCCGACACGCCGGCGGCCGCGACATGCCGGCGCCAAGCTTTCCGGTAATCATCGACCGGCCTGAGAACCTCCAAGCAAGGACGCCGTTCCAGGTTTCCTTCACGGACGCCTCCTCTTGCCGACGCCCAGGCGCGCATCCGGTATCGTTTCCGGCGGCCATGACGTTCCGGGGCCAGCTCTGCCCGGTCCCGCGCCGATGCGGCGCGCGCTGCATCAACCGCCGCACCTGCGTCCGCAGGCGGGCGCCTGTGGTCCTGACCGCCACGCCGTACTGCTGGCCAGCGAGGAGCCTGGCAGCCTTTCTCTACACGCATAAGAGTCAAAACAGTTTACATATGGCGCCGATAGGCAGTAAGAATTCACCGAAGATCTCTTGAGAAGGTATTTTTCACGCTATATCTTGGAATTCTAGTGACTTGGGTGTTGGCTTCGTTTTTCAGCCAAGAGCATCGAAATTCATGAACAGCGCTCTTCAGCTTCGTTTTTCTGGGCCGATCACGGCTTTTCAGGACAGGCGGTTGCCGGAACGGGCGACGCTGGCCGGCTATGCCGCACTGATCGATGCCTGCAGCCTGCAGGTTCCCTTGCCGCGGACATTATACGCTACCGGCGAGCGGCACAGGATCCTGGAAGAGGGAGGCTGGCGCCTGCTCACCCCCCGCCATGCTCCGCGCCCCACACTGGAAGCGCACCTGACCTTCGCCCTCAAGTATGAGGGGCTCGATCTTGCCGTTCTGAAGCGCCTCTTCCTTGCGGCGGATGCAGTCGAGATCGAATCCATCGTCCGGGACACGCCCACGGGCAGCTATGCTCGGCGCCTCTGGTTTCTTTACGAGTGGCTCACCGGGCAGCGTCTGAACCTTCCCGACGCCACACGGGGCGACTATGTCCCGGCCGTCAACCCCAAGCAGCAATGGGCAGTCCCGGGCGAGAACTCCGCGCGATATCGCGTCAGGAACAACCTGCCGGGCACACCGGATTGCTGCCCGCTCGTCCGGCGCACCGAAGCGCTCGAGGAATTCGTCAACCTCGATCTCGCGGAGCGGGCGCGGGCGGTCGTCGCTGCGGTTCCGGGCGGCTTGCTGGCCCGCACAGCCGCATTCCTGCTCCTGAAGGATTCCAAGTCGAGCTATGCGATCGAGGGCGAGCGCCCGCCGCACGACCGCAT
>JAJEAZ010000651.1 GCA_022824105.1 Alphaproteobacteria bacterium | reverse complement strand
GGGCTCGATTGCAGCCCGCGCGGCGACCCGGCGGGCTTCGTGCAGGTGCAGGACCCGAAGACCGTGCTGCTGCCCGACCGGCGCGGCAACAACCGGCTCGACAGCCTGCGCAATATCGTCCGCGACCCGCGCGTGTCGCTGCTCTTCCTCATTCCGGGCGTCGGCGAGACGCTGCGCATCAACGGGCGCGGGCGCATTGGCACGGACCCGGAGCTGCTGGCGCGCTTCGAGATGAGGGGGCAGTTGCCGCGCAGCGTGCTCTCGGTCGCCGTGGACCGGGTCTATATCCAGTGCCCGAAAGCGCTCGTGCGCTCCCGCCTCTGGCGCCCGGAGGTGCGCGTGCCGCGCGACTCCCTGCCGACCCTCGGCCAGATCATGGAAGCGCTCGACACCGAGGGCGAGTTCGAAGCCAAGTCCTGGGATCGCGCCTATTCGGCCGAGCTGGAGAAGACGATCTACTAGGCGGACAGGCCGGGGCGGCGGTCGGCCCAGGGTGCGATCCGTTCGAAGGCGGCGGCGGCCTGCAACACCCGCCGGTCTTCGTGCAGGCGCCCGACGATCTGGAGGCCGATGGGCAGCCCGTCGCGGGTGAAGCCGCAGGGCACGCTGGCGGCCGGGTTGCCGGTCGCGTTGAACGGGAAGCTGAACGGCGTCCAGGCGAACAGGTCCTCCGCCTCGAAACGGCCGGGCTCCGGCGCCACCTGCCCCACGGGGAATGCGGGGACCGCGGTCGCGGGCGTGAGAAGCAGGTCGTAGCTTTCGAAGAACCGGGCCAGCCGGTCGCAGAAGGCGAGCCGCTCTATCCGCGCCTGCACATAATCGACCGCGCTGTATTCCATGCCGCGGCGCACCATGTGCACGAGGCCGGGGTCCATCTCGGCCTCCCACTCGTCGAGATACTGGACCAGGCCGCCCGCGACGGCGCTCTGGTAGAGCACGATGAAGAAACCGGTCGCATTGCCGATGCCGGGATCGCCTTCCTCGACTTCGGCGCCGAGCTCGGCGAAGCGGGCCGCCGCCCGCGCGGTGGCGTCCGCGACTTCCGGGTCCACCTCCGCATAGCCAAGCGTCGGGCTCCAGAACACCCTGAGGCCGGCGACCCCGTCATGCAGGCCGGCAAGGAAGTCCTGCGGCGGGCCCGGCTGGCTGAAACGGTCGCCCGGGTCGTAGCCGGAGAGCGCGCTCAGCATCAGCGCCGCATCGGACACGGTGCGGGTCATCGGGCCGAGATGGGACAGGAGGCCGTTATGCGGCATCGGCAGATAGGGCACGAGGCCGATGGTCGGCTTGATGCCGAAAATGCCGGCAAAGGAAGACGGAATGCGGATCGAGCCGCCGCCGTCGCCGCCCTGGGCGAGCGGCCCCAGCCCCGCCGCGACCTGCGCCGATGCGCCGCCGCTCGACCCGCCGGGCGTGCGCTCCAGGTTCCAGGGGTTGCGGGTGATGCCGGTGACGGGGCTGTCGGTCGCGCCCTTCCAGCCGAACTCGGGGCTCGTCGTCTTGCCGAGGAAGACGCCGCCGGCGCCCTGTAGGCGCCGCTCCAGCGGCGTGTCGTCGTCGGGCACATTGTGCTCGAAGATCTTCGAGCCGCGCATGGTGCGCACGCCCTTGCTCGGCTGAAGGTCCTTGATCGAATAGGGGATGCCGTGCAGCAGGCCGAGGGGCCGGCCGCGCATGACCGCCTCTTCCGCCGCCTGCGCCTGCTCCAGCGCAATCTCGGGCGTCGGCGTGCAGAAGCAGTTGAGGGCGGGATTGAGCGCCTCGATCCGGGCGATCACCGCCCGGGCAAGCTCCACGGGCGAGAGGCGGCGGGCGCGGATGTCGGCGGCGAGATCGACCGCGGAGCGAAAACAGAGGTCTTCGTCCTGCATGGCAAGGCACTCCAGATCAAAATGGCGCCCGCCGCCCCTTTCGCGGGGCGGCGGGCGAACGGCAGACGCGGCGGCGCCTAGTTCTTCCGGATGTTCCAGAAGAAGGCGTCGGTCGATTTGATGACCCCGCTCACATCGTCGCGGTAGGCGCGGTAGAAGAAATACTGCCCGAGCGGAATGTAGGTGACATATTCCATCGCCCGCTCCTGCATCCGCCGGGAAAGCGTGACCAGCATCTCCGGGTCGGATTCGCTGGAGAACTTCGCTCGGAGCTCCTGGAGCTCGTCGTCGCAGGGCCAGCCGAACCACGCCGCGTCGCAGGCGCCCGAAACGCCGTTATGCATCATCGGGTTGAGCAGCATGTTCGCCGGCCAGGCCGTGTGGAACAGGTTCCAGCCGCCATCGGCCGGCGCCTTCTTCTCGGCGCGGCGCGAGGTCAGCGTGGACCAGTCCATCGCCTGGTCGTCCACATTGACGCCGATCTCGCGCAGGAGGGCGGCGCTCACCAGGCTCGCGGAGTGGAGCTGCGGGATGTCGGTCGGGTGCAGGAGGACGACGGGCTCGCCGTTGTAGCCGGACTCGGCCAGCAGCTTCTTCGCTTCCTCGAGGTTCTGCTGCATGAGCCGTTCGGACCCCAGGTCGCTGGCGTGGGGCGTGTCGCAGATGAACATCGCCGGGCAGGTGCGCCACGAGCCTTCCAGCGAGCTGTTCGCCAGCTGGTAGGTCGCCTGGTCCGCCATGAGCTGGAGGGCCTGGCGGGCCTTCACATTGTCGAAGGGCGGATGCAGGTGGTTGATGACCAGCCAGGGCTGCCAGCCGAGCGCGTCCGTCGGCTCCACGGTTACGCCCTCGGCGGCCATGAGCTGCGGCACGAGGTCGGCCGGCACATTCTCGATGAGGTCGATCTCGCCGGCGACGAGCGCGTTCGCGGTGGTTTGCGAATCCGGAATGTACTGCCAGACGAGGCGGTCGAAATGGACGGTCTTGCCGCCGGCCGTTTCGCTTGCGGCCTCCGCGCGCGGCACATAATCGGCGTTCTTCTCGTAAACGACCCTGCTGCCCGGAACCCATTCGTCCTCGAGGATCCTGAAGGGCCCCGAGCCGGTCATTTCCTTGATCTGCTCGTGCGGGTCGGTCATCGCAACCCGCTCCGGCATCATGAAGGGAACGTTCGCGTTCTTCTTGCCGAGAGCGTCGATGACGAGCGCCCAGGGCTCCTTCATGGTGATGGTGATCGTGCGGTCGTCCGCCGCCTCGATGGTCTCGACGCGCTCAAGGAGGAGCTGCCCGAACACGTCGCGCTGGCCCCAGCGGTTGATGGAGGCCACGCAGTCCTTGGCGGTCACCGGCGTCCCGTCATGCCAGTTGAGGCCGTCCCGGAGCGTGATGGTATAGACGAGGCCGTCATCGCTGACCGTGTAGCCTTCGGCCATCTGCGGCTGGATGTTGAAGTCCTCATCCGTGGCGAACAGCGTGTCGTAGACCGCGTAGCCGTGATTGCTGGTGATGAGCGCCGTGGTCCAGATGGGGTCGATGTTCTTCAGATCCGCATGAATGGCCACGTTGAGCTCGGTCTGGCCTGCGGCCGGGAAGGCAATAGCGAGGCTGAGCGCCGCTGCCGGCACAATGCCCCGCGCCTTTCGAAACAGCCAGTTGCGAGATGAGGTCTGCATTGTCCGGACTCCCTCCGAGTTGTGCTGGATCGCCCCGCTGCACCCCTTCGCCGCGCCGGGGCCGGCGCTGCAGCGCAATCCTTCCAGCAGCATTAAAGCGCGACAATCCCGCGCGCCGCAATCCATGCGGGCCGATTGCGTGCAACGGGGTGCGTCGCCGAACTGCCTAGATGTCCGTCTCGACGAAGCGCATGGCCTGGCGGGCCGTGCGGCGCACCATCTTGCGGCGCACCGGCGAATGCAGCAGGCGGTTGAGCGCCGCAAGCGCCAGCTCACCGGACCGTCCCGCCTCGCCCGAAGCCAGCAGGCTGCGCACCGATGACGCCGTCTTCACCAGATGGACGGAGACGATGTAGCGGTCCTGGCCGTGGTCAAGGAGCGTGTGCTTTACCCCGGCGAAAAAGGCCTCCGGATCCGCAACCGTCCAGTCCTCCGGGTCCACCCTGTCGTCCTGATGCCCGATATTGCGGCCGGAGAAACAGGCCATCTGCAGCAGACCCGACGGCCACAGTTCCGGATATTTCGAACAGAGGCCCAGCACTGCCTCTGCGAAGGTAAGGCTGTGAGTCAGGTCGAGCCAGCCGAAATCGCTGCCGTAGGGCTGGTCGAGATCGTCAAGATGCGCGAGGTCGAACTGCACCATGTTGAGCGCGTTGGCCCCCAGCAGGCTGCGAAAGAGGTCAAGCGGCGGAGCGGCCCCGTGCCCGGCGGTGAAGGCGACCGCCTTGTTGGCATTCAGCGACGAGTAGTCTGCGGCCGCGGGCGCCGTCCCGCTGGGCCTCGATCCGAAGCCCTCCAGAGCTGCGCCATAGCCGCGGAACTCGGGAATCAGGTCCTCGCGGAAGGCCGACACCAACCCGCGCACGAGCGGCAGCAGCACCGGCCCGGCGATATCCTCGCCCAGCCGGCGGATCAGGGCGCCGGCCTTGGTCACATAAATCGCGGAGTGACCGAAACCGGCATAGTGGGCGAGCGCGGCGCGGGCTAGTGCGCGTTCCATGGCGCCCCAGGCATCGCCGGTCGCAACCGCGCCGCGGGTCAGGCGTATCGCTCTGCTCTCGTCCTCGTCCTCAACGGCCCGGCAGAAAGCCTCCTCGTCCCATGCCTCGACGCCTTCGGCATAGGGATAGCGCCGTTCGCGCAGGGTGTCCTCGGCCATATGGCCGACGGACTCCAGCAGGCAGATGAGCCGGTCTTCGGGCTCGCCCTCATGCTCGTCGTAAAGCGCCAGCCAGTCCGCTGCGCCGGCATAGGCGTGCGTCCAGCCGAATTCCAGCCGGTCATGCGACCAGCGGATCGCTTCCCTGACGGCGAGTGCGGGATCGACGCCGAGCCGGGCAATCCGGGCGATCTCGCGCGCCAGCCGCTCGTAGTCATGGTCGCGGAAGCCCTGCTTCAGGTCGTCAAGCGATCTCGACAGACGCTCCTCGACGGGCGGATCGACGATCTCGATCCACACATCGCCGCCGCGGACCTCGACCGGATAGACGCGCAGCCGGTCGCCGTCGCGCTGGTTCTCGCCCGTCTCGAGGTCGAACTTCCAGTTGTGCCAGTTGCAGGTGAGCAGGCAGTCGCCGTCGAGCGTCCCTTCGCGCAGCGGATAGCCCTCATGCGGGCAGCGGTTGTTGCAGGCGCGGATGCCTTTGACGGTGTCGAAGAGAGCAATCTGGCGGCCATCCAGCCGGAAGACCGTCCGGCCCTTGCGGCGAAGCTCCTCGACGCTGACGGCCCTGATCCAGCCCTGTTGCATCGCCCCGCCTCCCGACCGCCTATCTTACGGAATTTAGTGCGATTTTCAGGGATGTCATCTCATACGCCCAGCACCCGCGCCGTCGAGCCCGAGAGGATTTCCGTTCGCTCGGCGGCGGTCAGCGGCGTGTCGTCCACGACCTTGCGGGGTGCGGGGTCGCCGATGGGGAAGGGATAGTCGGAGCCGAGCATCACGCGCTCCGCCCCCATCAGGTCCACCAGGAAACGGAGCGCGTCCGGGCGGAACACGCAGCTGTCCACATAGAGCCGCGAGAGGCCTTCCGCCGGGTCAGCATACTGGCCCGGATGAGCATCGACGTTCCTCACCAGCCGGCCGAGCGCGAAGGGCAGCGCCGCGCCGCCATGGCTCAGGATCAGCTTCGCGCCCGAATATTTCAGCACGTGGCCGGAGAACAGGATCCGCGCCACCGCCACCGTCGTGTCCGCCAGCCTGCCGACGGCATTGACCATGTCGTAATCCACGACGCGCGGGTCGCTTGTCACATACATCGGGTGGATGTAGAGCACGGCCCCCCGCTCATGCGCCGCCGCCCAGAAGGGCTCAAGGGACGGATCGTCGAGCACACCTGAGTCGCCCCTTGGCTGCGTGCCGATCATGAAGCCGCGAAAGCCGTGGTCCAGCGCTTCGCAGAGCGCCTCCGCGGCACGCTCGCCGTCCTGCAGCGGCACGCCGGCCAGCGGGATCAGCCGTTCCTCACCCTCGCAGGCCCGCCAGAGCGCCTCGTTGCAGAAGCGGTTCCAGTCCGCCCCGGCCGGGCCGTCCAGCTCGTAGCCGAAGCTGTCGGTCCAGGGCGCGACCACCTGCCGGTCGAGGCCCTGCTCGTCCATCCAGGCGAGGCGCTGATCGGCTTCGCGCAGCTTCGGATTGACCGGCCGCGTCGGTTCCCGTCCCCCGAAGGCGAGCCGGAAGCGCCCGTCCTCATGCAGACATTCGACCCCGTCGAAGCGGGCCGCTCCCCGGGTCAACGTGTCGAACACCGTCTGGGGAACGTAATGGGCATGCGAGTCGATGACCTTCACGGGGACACTCCGTTCGTGAATCGGGACGAAGCGCATCATTGCTGGAGCGTCCGGCAATGCCAAGAATGACCCGATGCGCGGGGGAGTCGGGGCGTTGAGCGAAATCGGCAAGCCGAGAAGACGGGTGGAGGACGGCCGGCTGGTGACGGGCCGGGGCCGCTATGCCGACGACTTCACACCCGAAGGGGCGGCATATGCCTTCGTCCTGCGCAGCCCCCATGCCCATGCCCGCATACGCAGGATCGAGACCTCGCGCGCCGCGGCCCTGCCCGGCGTGCTCGCCGTGCTGACGGGCGCCGATGCGGCCGCCGACGGGATGGGGCCAATCCCGCACAATCCGGACTGGCAGGGCGGGCCCGATGTCGAGCTCAGCCTGCCGGACGGCTTCGAGGTTGCGCTTGTGCCGAACCTGCCCCTGCCGGTCGATACCGTGCGCTATTGCGGCGAGGCCGTGGCTCTGGTCGTGGCCGAAACCGCGGCCCTGGCAGCCGACGCGGCGGAGCTGGTTGCAGTGGACTACGAGCCCCTGCCGGCCGTGACGGATGCGCGGGTGGCCATGGACGGCGGCGCGCCGCAGCTCTGGCCCGGCTGCCCGGAAAACCTGGCGCTCACCTGCGAGGTCGGCGACCGCGAGGCGGTGGAGGCGGCCTTTGCGGAAGCCGCCCATGTCGTGACGCTCGAAAGCCATGTCCACCGCGTCAACGGCGTGCCCATGGAGCCGCGCAGCGTCGTCGGCGAATATGACGGCCGCACGGAGTTCTACACCCTGCGGGCGGCCTCGGGGCGCGGCGCCGTGCAGACGCGCGAGCGGCTGGCGGCGGTGCTCGGCGTGCCGCTGGAGAAGTGCCGGGCCGTATTCGGCGACATGGGCGGCAATTTCGGCACGAGGAACGCCTTCTCGCCGGAATTCGCGCTCATTCCCTGGGCAGCGCGGCGCACCGGACGGCCGGTAAAGTGGACGGCCGACCGCCGCGAATGCTTCCTGACCGACTATCAGGCCCGCGACCTCCGTTCCGAGGCGGCGCTGGCGCTCGACGAGGACGGCAATTTCTTGGCGCTCCGGGGCGTGAACACGCTCAATCTCGGCGCCTACACGGTCTATTTCTGGCCACTGCGCAAGAGCCTCTCGATGATGCAGGGGACCTACCGGATACCCGCCGTCCACTTCCGGGGCCATGCGGTGCTGACCAATACGGCGCCGACCGCCGTCTATCGCAGCGCCGGCCGGCCCGAGGCCATCTACATGATCGAGCGGCTGATCGACCTCGCGGCCGAAGAGCACGGCTTCGACCGGGTCGAACTGCGCCGGCGGAACCTGATCGCGCCGGAGGCCATGCCGTTCACCAACGCCGTCGGCGTCACCTATGACAGCGGCAACTATGCGGCCGGTATGGGTGAAGCGCTCGGGGCGGCCGACTGGGCGGGTTTCGAGGCGCGCCGTGCGGAGTCCAGGCAGCGGGGGCTCCACCGGGGCATGGCGGTCGCCAACTATATCGAAGTGACGAGCGGCATCCCCCGCGAGCGGGCGGAGTTGCGGGCCCTGGCGGACGGAACCATCGAACTCGTCGTCGGCACGATGAGCAGCGGCCAGGGCCACGAGACCAGCTTCCCGCAGCTTGCCGCCGACTGGCTGGGCGTGCCCTTCGAGCGCATCCGCTACATCTGCAACGACACGGAGCGCGTGTCGGTCGGCGGCGGCTCGCAT
>JAJEAZ010000114.1 GCA_022824105.1 Alphaproteobacteria bacterium | reverse complement strand
CGGCTCGGCCTCGGGCCGGAACCCGTGCTCGCGCGCAATCCGAAGCTCGTCTATGCGCGGCTGACCGGCTGGGGGCAGGAGGGGCCGCTTGCCCAGGCCGCGGGCCATGACCTCAACTATCTGGCGCTGACCGGCGCGCTCCACGCCATCGGCCCCGCATCCGGCCCGCCCGCGCCGCCGCTCAATCTCGCCGGTGATTTCGGCGGCGGCGCGCTCTACGCCGCCTTCGGCATAATGGCGGCGCTGTTCGAGCGCGGAACCTCCGGCAAGGGCCAGGTCGTCGATGCGGCCATGGTGGACGGCGCGGCCTCGCTGATGACCTTCGTGCAGGGGCTGGCCGCAGCCGGCTGGTGGCGCGACGAGCGCGAGGCGAACCTGATCGACGGCGGCGCGCCCTTCTACCGCTGCTACGAGACGAGGGACGGCAGGTGGGTCGCCCTCGGGGCCATCGAGCCGGAGTTCTACGATGCCTTCCTGAAGCTGACCGGCCTCGACGGCGAAGACCTGCCGAAGCGCATGGACAGGGACCGTTGGCCGGAGCTGGCCGGGCGCTTCCAGCAGCTCTTCCTCACGAAGACGCGCGAGGAATGGTGCGCCCTGCTGGAAGGCACCGACGCCTGTTTCGCGCCCGTGCTGTCCCTGGAGGAAGCCCCCGGCCATCCGCACATGGCCGCGAGGGGCGCGCTCGCCGCCAGCCTCGGCGTCCACCAGTCCGGCCCCGCGCCGCGCTTCTCCCGCACGCCCGGCCGGCTTTCCCGCCCGCCGCCCGCCCCCGGCGAGGACACGCGGGAGGCGCTCGCGGACTGGGGGCTTGACCCGGCGGATATCGATGCTCTCATTTCCTCGGGCGCCGCGCTCGACGAGGCCGGCGACGGGAAGACGGCGCCGAAGGGGCGAAGGGTTGGATGAAGGGTCAGGCTGTCCAGGTTGCGGGCTGTGCGGCGGGTTTCCTGCTTTCCTGCTGCCTGTCGCTGGCCGGAACGGCCGGCGCCCAGGCCATCGACGAGGCGCGGGAAGCCTACACCCAGGGCCGCTTCGCCGACGCGGCCCGGATGGGCGAGGCCGTCGGGACATCGAAAGGGCTGGCGCTCGCCGCGCGGTCGCTGACGATCCACGCCTACTACATCGCCGGGAAGCACGAGAGGGAAGCGCTGCTTGAGCGCGCGGTGGAACTGGCGAGGACGGCGGTCCGCTTCGACTCCGGCAATGCGGATGCCCATCTGCAACTGGCGCGCGCGCTTGGCCGCTACGCGCAGGCGATCGGTACCTTCGAGGCTGCGAACCGGGGATATGCGGAGAAGATTCGCGAGGCGACGGAAACCGCCCTTCGCCTGGACCCCGAGATGGTGTCCGCCCACCTCAGCCTGGGCCGGTGGCACGCCGGGGTGGTCGGCATGGTGGGTTCCTTCCTGGCGCGCATCACCTTTGGAGCCCGGGAAGCGCATGCCCTTGCTTCCCTGGAACGGGCTTTCGAACTCGCCCCCGACAAAAAGGCCGTTCCGCTCGAATATGCACTCGGGCTGCTGGCGCTGAATGAGGACGAATACCGGGAGAAGGCGCGCGGCCTTCTGAAGCGCGCCGTCGAACTACCGGTAAAGGATGCCTATGAGGGCCTGCTCCACAAGAAGGCCGTCAAGCGCCTCCGGGCCTTGGAGGGCGGCTGACGGCCCCGACGCGCCTGCCTCGCACCTTCCTGAAACGCCAGCCATACATGAGCCGCCCGTAGAAGTTGAACCATTTTCGCGCTTCCGGGTCCTGGAACGGGTAGTCCGCCCCCATCTGCCGCGCCGTGACGAGGCCGGACACGAAACAGGTCTCCTGGCTGTTGATGAGCGTGTGGGCCCCGCAGTGCCAGCTTCGCCGCCTGCCCTGAACGAAGCGGAACAGATGGATCAATAAAGCCATGTGGCGCACATCGTGGACGATGTGTTGAAACCACCATCTCCCGACGACCTTTTCTTCATCGATGGGATTGACCGGATTGTAGGTCACCAGGCACGGCTTGTCCGACTGTTTCGCCCAGGGTTGCTGGTTATGCATGATGTATGTGATTTCGTAATTGTCGGGCCTGGCGCCGTACTGCTCTATGTGGTTGCTCCGCGTGGCGAGCGGTTCGGCTTCGTTGTCCGGAAGAACGGAAGCATCCGAGTGAACGACTGTGTGGTTGTGCAGTTCGCTCTCGTAACGGATCGACGAAAGAAGGAAGCTCTCCAGAAAAGTGGGCTTGTCCAGGATCATCATCGTCTGGTTCGCGTTGCATGCGAAAATGACATCGTCGAACGTCTCCGTGTTGCCGTCTTCATCTTCGACGGTGACGCCGGAGGCCCGCCGATACACCTTCCTGACAGGCCGTTCGAGATAAATCCTGTCCTGAAACCCTGCTGACATTTCTTCATGGACGCGCCGCGCGCCCTGGTCCCAGGTCTGCATCGGCGTTGCGGTTTCTATATCGAAAAATTCCAGATAACGGGAAAACAGGGAGGCCGGCATATCGAACACGTTCGTCGCCATCAGGAAATTGACGAACATGGGCTTGAGTATCTTGTATCTGAAGTCTGCGGAGAATCTTCCGATATTGAGAATTGTATTCATGCTCACATAATTGAACGGATTGAGAGCATTCAGCAGTCTGGACCTGGATCGATTGAGCCGGCCCAGCCGCCTCAAATGTCTCAGGAGCTTCTGGAATTTATCGATTTCCGTCTGCAGCTCCCTCCTGATTTTCGAGTCGAGATCGTGAGCATAGATTTCGCCGCGATACTTCACGCTGTAGCTGAACCTGGTATCGACCAGACCGATGTTGTTCTGCTGCATGAACAGGACGATATGGTGATATACCGAGGGAATGCAGGCGGTAACGGAAATATCGAACGGGATCGAGGCGCCGTCACCTTGCGGCATATCGGCCGTAATGGCGTTGCCGCCGACCCGGTCCCGGGCTTCGAACAACCGGAAGTCGAACCGGTCCGGGTGTCGGTGCAATGCCCAGGCTGCGCCCAGCCCCGATACGCCGGCGCCGATAATGGCAACCTTTCTCGGCGATGTTGCCTGCCCGGCCCCGCTCATGGTGCTCACTCTAACATCGTTTGCGGGCGAAGGCCTGTTCCCTTCGCCGGGCGGTATCCGTTGCCCTGCCCCGCCGGATACCGTAAGAAACGACCGGTTACCGACGCTGCCGCGCCGATTAATCGGCAGCGAAAAACCGCAGCCGTCGGACGCGGGAAAGTCCGTATCGAATGCAAGCAATCCCGAACGAATCGAGTGGCGCGCGCTCGCTTTTCCCGTTTCCGGAAGGCTGGTATTTCGTCGCCAGCCGCAAGGCGATAGGGACCGGGAAGCTGCTGCGGAAAACCTGGCTCGGCGAACGGATTGTCGTCTGGTGCAACGGGAGCGGAGAAGTCTGCGTCGCGGAGGCCGTCTGTCCGCATCTGGGCGCGGACCTTGCGCCGGAAGCCGGCGGGCGCGTGCGCAATGGCCGCCTCGTATGCCCGTTTCACGGCTTCGAGTATGACGTCACCGGCCAATGCGTTGCGACGCCCTACGCGCCGCCTCCCCCCTCCGCCAGGCTGAGGGCGTTCGAGACGCGCGAAATTCTGGGGCTCGTCTTCGCCTGGCGCGGCATCGGCGACCGGCCGCCGCAATGGGACCTCCCCGCGCCGCCCCCGAACGGGACCGACTGGAGCGCCATGGAAATCCGGAGCGTCCGGTTCGCGGGACACCCCCAGGAGACGACCGAGAATTCCGTCGATCTGGGGCATCTGCGCTATGTGCACGGCTATGACAGCGTGCAGCCTGTCGGCCCGGTAACGGTTGACGGCGCCCGGCTCGAGAGCTGCTTCGATTTCAAGCGGACCCGGACCGTCGCGGGCATCAAGTGCTTTGCCTACGATGTCTCCGCCGTCACCCATGTGCACGGGCTCGGCTTTTCCTATGTCGAGGTCCGGGAGCATTACATCGGCATGGACACCCGCTTGTGGGTGCTCGCAACGCCCGTCGACGGCGACCTTGTCGAAATGACGCTTGTGAGCCAGGTGCGGCTGCTGCTCAGGCCGAAGCGGCCGATCGCCGGAATGCGCTTCCTTCCCCCGAGGCTGCGCACCCGGATCATGAACAGGATCATCATCGCAGCCCAAATGCACGACGTGCTGCAGGACGTGGCCATCTGGGGCCGCAAGCAATACCGGCCCGACCCGGCGCTCTGCCGTTCGGACGGCCCGATCGGCAAGTTCCGCCGCTATTGCGAACAGTTCTACCCGGACGGCCGCACCTGCGGCCGAACCGAGGCGGAACCGCCCCCGGTCCGCGACGGCGGATAGCCGGACATGCAGGATGGGTTGTCGAATTCTATAATGAAATCAATGGCATTTCGATCGTGCGGAACGGTGCGGACTTGACTGTTATCCATCGATAGCCGACATTTGCAGCTAAAGGTGAACGACGACGGCGGCTCGGGTCCCCGGATATGGCTTGGCGCGGGATTGCAGTTGCTCCGGACATGCTCATTTCAGTAACCGCTTTCCCGGGTCTCGCGACCCCCGTTGCGAAGCGCCGCGCCGGCGCCCCGGGACGGGTCCGGATGCGGGGAGGCCGAAGCTGATGGCCGATGCCGCCGCGGTTTCGACGACCCCGTCGCTGAGTTTGCCCGACGAACTCATCCTGGTGCTGCTCAACGAGCAGAACGGCTACTTCCACCAGGTGCCCGGCTGGGACCTGAATTGCGCCGTCGTCGGCGCTGCGCTCGCGGAGCTTTCCCTCCGGTCGCGCATCGATACCGACACGGAGGCGCTGCACCTGGTGGACGCCGCGGAAACCGGCGACCCCGCGCTGGACCCCATCCTGAAGGAAATCGCCGACGAGCCCGTCCGGCGGAATGCCCAATACTGGATCGAGCGGCTCGTTCTCCACGCCGAGCCGGTGATTGAGCTGACCCTGGACCGGCTGGTCGATCTGAAGATTCTGGAACGCCACAATGGCGAGTTCTACACGCTGGTTTCCTCCACATTCCAGGCGAACGCGGCGGGCGGCAAGCGGGAAGGCACGGCGGGCCAATTCATCAAGGCGCGCATCGGCCAGGTCATTCTGACCGACCTGATTCCCGACCCGAGGGATATCATCATCATTTCCCTCATCGATACCTGCGACGTCTTCCGCTTCATATTCGAGCTCGACGAGGAGGCCGAGGAGCGGATCGGGAACATCTGCAGGATGGACCTGATCGGCCGGTCCATAGCCGAGGCGGTCAAGGACAATATTGCAAACCCCCTGCTCCGGCGCTCCACGCTCACCAGGCAGATTCCGAAGGTTGCGCTGCCCCGGCTGCTGCGCAGTCCGCATTTGCGCACCGGCAACATTCCCGCGCTCTTCGCCGAGACCGCCGAGAGATACGGGCCGGTCTTCCAGGTTTGCCCGCCGTTCAAGGAGCCCATGACCTTCATCGCCGGGGTGGAGGCGAACCGCTGGGCGCACCGGCACGGGCGGATGTATCTGAGGGCAAGGGACTATTTCGCCGATTTCGAGAAAATCTACGGCGCATCCGGCGTGTTGCCCTCCCTGGACGGCACCGACCATTTCCGGCTCCGCAAGGCCCTGTCGCCGGCCTATTCGCGCGAGCGGCTGGCGGGCCAGCTGGACCAGATCTACCACCACGGCCGCAACTACATGGCCGGCTGGACCGTCGGCGACGCCCTGCCCGCAACGCGCACCTGCCGGCGCATGATCAACGCGCAGATCTCGTCTCTCGCCGTCGGCGTCGAATCGCAGGACCTCTTCGACGACCTGATGGCCTACAAGGAGCGCGCGCTCACCACCCACATCATCGGCGCCCTGCCCCGCTTCATGCTGCGCACGCCGAAAATGAACCGCACGGCGAAAGCCATCGACACGCTGCTGCAAAGGGTCCAGGGCGCCCATACGCCGGCCCAGCGCGCCGGGTATCCGCGGGACCTTGCCGACGACCTGCTGAGCCTGCATGCGAGCGACCCGCAGCTGGTGCCGGAATCGAACCTGCGCTTCGCGCTCTCGGCTGCATTGATCGCCAGCGTCTATCTCGGCGATGCGTTCAGCTTCGCGCTTTACGCCATGGCGGCGCAGCCCGCGCTCCAGGAGCGCATCCAGAGGGAGGCCGACGCCCTGTTCGCCGGCGGCGACCCCGACGGAGAGGACCTCTCGACATCGGCGATGGACGTCACCCACCGCTTTCTCATCGAGTGCCTGCGGATGTATCCGATCGTGCCGATGTCGCTCAGGAACGTGATGAACAGTTGCGTGGTCGAGGGCTACGAACTGCCGGTGGGCTCGCGCATCTATATCGCCCAGACGGCGGCGCATTACATGGAGGACGTCTTTCCGGACCCGTTCACCTTCGACATCGACCGCCACCTGCCGCCGCGCAGCGAATATCGCAGCCCCGGCTACGCGCCCTACGGGCTCGGCACGCACAGATGCCTCGGCAACCGCTGGATGGACCTGCAGCTGGCGATCAACGTGCTGATGGTCGCGCATTATTTCACGCTCGAAGTGTTCCCGGCCGACTACAGGCTCCGGTTCAGCCCGCTGCCCTCGCTGAAGCCCAGCAGGAAGCTGAAATTCCGCGTCGCCGAGCAGAGGCGCGAACTGCCCGTTTGACGCGGCGCGGCCTCCGGCATGGGAAGCGCAGGCCGAAACAGTATGCGCCAGCGGGCAATTCGGTATGCTTGACGTTCGCAGATCGGGACTTCGCAATGGCAGGGAAGCTCACCGGCATCCTGAAGAACGAGGGCGGCGGCGACCCCGTCGCCGCGCGCATCGAGGAGTACGAACGCCGCTATGGCGACGAAGCGCCGGACGGGCCCGGCGCGCGCAAGGCGGACTACCGCAATTTCGAGAATGCCTATTACGACCTGGTCACCGATTTCTTCGAATATGGCTGGGGCCAGTCGTTCCATTTCGCGCCGCGCGCCGAAAACGAGAGCTTCGCCGCCTCCCTGGCCCGCCACGAGCACCATATCGCCCTCCGGCTCGGCCTCGGCCCCGGCATGACGGCGGTCGATCTGGGCTGCGGCGTGGGCGGGCCGCTCATCGAGATCGCGCGCTTTTCCGGCGCGCGCATCACCGGCGTCAACAATAACGCGCCGCAGCTCGAACGCGCCGCGAGGCGCTCGGAGGAGGCGGGGCTCGGCCATCTGGCCGACTGGCTGCATTGCGATTTCATGCAGGTCGATGCCCCGGACGCCTCCTTCGACGCCGCCTATTCCATCGAGGCGAGCTGCTGCGCGCCCGACAAGGAGGGCGTTTACGCCGAGGCCTTTCGCCTGCTCCGGCCCGGCGGGCGCCTTGCGGTCTATGAATATTGCCTGACCGGCCGGTTCGACGATGCGGACCCCGGCCACCGGCGGCTCAAGGCCGGCATGGAGCATGGCGGCGGCCTTCCCGATATCGCCCGGCCGCACGAGGTGGACGCCGCGGTGCGCAATGTCGGCTTCGAGCTGGTCGAGGCGCGCGACCTGGCCGCCGAAGCCCCGCCGGGGATCCCCTGGTACCAGCCGCTGGCCGGCTCGGGCCTGTCTTTCGCCCGGGTGCGCAGCTCGGCC
>JAJEAZ010000005.1 GCA_022824105.1 Alphaproteobacteria bacterium | reverse complement strand
GCTTGAATATCGCGGGCAGTCCCGCCGATACTCTCGGCGAGCGGTTTCTGTCCAGGGCATGTGTGGCTCCGTTCTGTCGCAAAACCGAACTGAATCACAAACCCTTGAAACCGCTCAACTCTTTTTGGGTCAGGCTCTAAGATCATATTTAGGAGCTCAAACGATTTCCCTTTGCAAAAAATCTCCCGAAGAATATTGTACCTTTCGTCCGAATCGAGGTTCCTCACAAAGCCAAGAATATTTGAAATTTCGAATTGGATCGAAAAATGATCTTTGTCCTTCCGGGCAAGTTCATCTGTTGCATCTGCCAATACTAGAAGCAGTCCTCGAATTCGATCTGCAGAAATATATCTGCGCTCTCCAATGCGGGTCAGTAGAAGGGTGGCCATAATCCCCCCTTGGGGACGAGGTCGATTGCAGAGATTCCTGAAGTGTTTAACTGCGTCCTGTTGATTTCTTGCGCACTGATCGAGAAATTTGGTGACTGCTTGGTCACCCAAAGAGCCACGAGGCATTGACAGCGCGAAATAAAATCGGAAATAGCTCGGGCTCCACAGTCGACGATCTTCGGCCAGTAACCGTTCTTTCAGCCTGCTGGGTCTGGCTGCCGGAAAGTCGGAAGTTGAAATTTCTGGAAGATGAACCTGGAGATCACTCATAAATCTTGCCATGTCCAATCCTTTTTTGCCTATAATCTCGACAAAATCGTTACTTACATGCCCGGATTTATCTGTGGAAAATCTGTTCGGTACAACGTAATAATCATCGGACTGAATAGCGAATTGTGCCTTAACGTATTGTTCTATCCAATCGTACAAAGGCTTGTGGAAAGTGCGGATTATTTGAACAAAAAGCCCATCTGCTAAGTCTATCTTGTCGGCGATAGGGATAACGTGGAGTTTAAATGCGTTTAGCAGACGTACAAGATCTCGTGGCGTTGTAATGTATTCGAGACACCAAGCGCGTAGTGATTTTTCGAGACGCGCTTGGGCATCGTACGAGACGCTCTCTACGTCGATAATCGATTTTATTTCGTCGGCAAGCCAAGACCTCAGGTCGAAGCGCATTGGTCGGGGAATCGTAAACGATGTTTGCACGACCTTCGCGATATAATCCTGGCCGTTGGGGACACCTGTTCTTGTCTTTACGGCGGTTGCAAGGACTTCGGGATCGTAAGCGAGGAGGTAGCCCACGTTGGGGAAGTCGGCGACGGCGCGCACCAGGCGCAGGACTTCAACGGCCTCATCGGGCTCCAGTCGGTCGATGTCGTCGATGAAGACAACAACGGGGCGCGGGAGCGATTCGAAGTGTCGGCGGAGGCCGTCGTTGAGGGTGGCGAGGGATGGCGCGGCTGCGTTTGAAGCCGCGGAAGCTGAGTGTTTGAGGGCTTGGGAGACCGCCCCTGCGACGGGTAGGCCGGCGGCGGCGGCTATGTCGCCTGCCGCTGCGAGAGCGGATGCAGAGTTGGCGTAGCGGCGGAGCAGAGTTCGGGCCGAACGCCTGCCGGCGGCCGGAAAGGAGTTGTACAGAACCTTGTCGAATTCGAGGAACAATTCCCGGAGAAGCTCGGATCGGTTCCCCACGATCCAAGGAGAGAAGCGGACGATGATTGGCGCATTCTCCGTCTTGTCCAGTTTGCGGAGTGCGAGGTTTGCCAAAGAAGATTTTCCCGAGCCCCATTCGCCTTCTATGCCGACGACCAGACCGCGGGAAAGGTCGTTGCAGAGGAAGACATTCGCTAGGTGGCGGGCGAGTTTGCGGAAGCCCAGCCTGTCGTGCTTGCGCTTGGTAATCGGGGCATCGTTGTTCAGCCTGGCGTCGTCCATGATGGCACTCGGTCGGGATCGGCGGGCGAGAATGACGGCGGTGGCGGGGCCGGGCAAGCGGGCGGCCGTGAATGGAGGGGTGGGGGGCGAAGAAATTCGAAAAATGTTCTGTATTTGATCTTGACATCCGGCTGTCCATGGCAGATATAGGGCGGGAGGGAGCGGTATCCGGAGGCCGCTTTGCCTGGCATCGGTGCGAAAAGACCCCGGCGGACCGGGCGGGAGAGGTGCGCCCTGAATCTGCCTCGCGCGCGCCGGCGCAATCAGGCGCGCGAACCGCGCCGGCGCCGACACGCGCGGACGGGCGCGCGATACGCGCGAAACAGGGTCCCGCCGCACGGTCCGGCCGGCGGCGGGGCGAACGGAAGGAGGCGAGCGGGATGCGGTGGAGCAGAGACAGGCGGGAATCGGGACGACAAGGCCCCGGCGAAACCGGGCGGAGAGCGGGGCGGCGCAGGGGGCCGCATGACAAAACATGACATTCCATGACACCCTGCACGGGGTCTCCGCGACGGGCGGTCCGGTCTCCATCGGCTGCGGCGGCATCGGGGATCGCGGCTGCAACGGCGTTGACTCGCCGGGGCGCGTTCGTTAGCTTCCGGCCCGTCGGCGGAAATGAGCGGGGTGTTCCATGGGGGTTTCGCTGCCTCCCGACTATAAGCCTTCCAGAAGCGAAGATTTCATGAACCCGATGCAGCAGGAATATTTCCGGACGAAGCTGCTGGACTGGAAGGAACGCCTGATCCGCGACTCCTCCGAAGCCGTCCACCAGCTGCAAAGCGACAGCCTCCGGGTCGCCGACGACGGCGAGCGCGCCTCGATGGAAACCGACAAGCGCCTTGCGCTGCGCACGCGGGACCGGGCGCGCAAGCTGATCGCCAAGATCGACCAGGCGCTCAAGCGGATCGACGACGGCACATACGGCTATTGCGAGCAGACCGACGAACCTATAGACCTCGGCCGGCTGGAAGCCCGGCCGATCGCGACGCTCTCCATCCAGGCGCAGGAGCTCCATGAACGGAGCGAGCGCATGCACCGGTCGGACTGAGGCCGCGCGGGCGGCCGCAATCCGGCGGAGCCCTCTTTCACCGACCCGGCAAACGGCGAACCCGAATGACCCAGGATTACCGCGACACCGTCTTCCTGCCGAAGACGGATTTCCCGATGCGCGCCGGCCTCGCAAGGCGCGAACCGCAGATCCTGGCGCGCTGGGAGGCGCAGGACCTGTTCGGCCGCCAGCGCGAAGACGCGCGCGGGCGGGACAAGTTCATCCTCCATGACGGCCCGCCCTATGCGAACGGCCACCTGCATATCGGCCACGCGCTCAACAAGATCCTGAAGGACGTCATCAACCGCAGCCGGCAGATGACGGGCCAGGACGCCCACTACATCCCCGGCTGGGACTGCCACGGCCTGCCGATCGAATGGAAGGTCGAGGAGGACTACCGCGCCGGCGGCCGGGACAAGGACGCGGTGCCGATCCTGGAGTTCCGCCGGGAATGCCGGGAGTTCGCCGCGCTCTGGATCGACACCCAGCGCGAGGAGTTCAAGCGCCTGGGCGTACTCGGCGACTGGGACAATTACTACACCACCATGTCCAACGGGGCCGAGGCGGCGATCGCCGGCGAGATCTGCCGCTATGTCATGAATGGCGGCCTCTACCGCGGCATGAAGCCGGTGCTCTGGTCGGTCGCGGAGAAGACCGCGCTCGCCGACGCCGAGGTCGAATATCACGACCATGTCTCGCCCTGGATCCATGTCGCCATGCCGGTGCTGCGCGGGCCCGAGGCCCCGGCCGCGCTCGTCATCTGGACGACGACGCCCTGGACGATTCCCGGCAATCGCGGCCTCGCGGTGGCGGCCGGGGCGGACTATGTGCGCGTCGCCGTGCCGGGCCGCAGCGAGGCGCTGATCGTCGCGGAGGCGAGGCTCCAGCCCTTCCTCGCGGAATGCGGCTTCGAGAGCCACGAGGTGCTGGCGCGCTTCAAGGGGGCGGAGCTTGTGGGCGCGGTCGCCGCGCACCCGCTCGCCGCCTTCGGCTACGCCACGGAATCGCCGGTGATGGCCGCCGATTTCGTCACCATGGACCAGGGCACGGGCGTGGTGCATATCGCGCCCGGCCACGGCGCGGACGACTTCAATCTCGGCACTGCCAACGGGCTCGAGGTCACCGACTATCTCGACGGCGACAGCATGTACCGGGCGCATGTGCCGCATTTCGCCGGCGAGCGCGTGCTGACGGCGGACGGCAAGCCGGGCGGGGCCGACAGCGCCGTCATCGCCGCGCTGGAAGAGGCGGGCGCGCTGCTCGGCAAGGGCAAGCTGCAGCACAGCTACCCGCATTCCTGGCGCTCGCATGCGCCGCTCATCTTCCGCGCCACGACCCAGTGGTTCATCTCGATGGAGACCAACGGGCTCCGGGACAAGGCGCTGGAGGCGGTCGCCGCAACCCGCTTCGTGCCGGAGAGCGGCCGTCGCCGGCTCGGCTCCATGATCGAGGGCCGGCCGGACTGGTGCGTCTCGCGCCAGCGCGCCTGGGGGGTGCCGATCCCGGTATTCACCCACCGCGAAACCGGGGAGGTCCTGCGCGACGAGGCCGTCAACGAGCGTGTGCTCGCCGCCTTCCGCGAGCATGGCGGGGACGCCTGGTTCGAACTGCCGGCCTCGCATTTCCTCGGGCCCCACCGCGACCCGGAAGACTGGGACCAGGTGCAGGACATCGTCGAGGTATGGTTCGACTCGGGCTCGACCCACGCCTTCGTGCTGGAGGGCAACGAGACCCAGCGCTGGCCGGCCTCGCTCTATCTGGAAGGCTCCGACCAGCATCGGGGCTGGTTCCATTCCTCGCTGCTGGAGGCCGCCGGCACGCGCGGCCGCGCGCCCTTCGACGCCGTGCTGACGCATGGCTTCGTGCTCGACGAGGACGGGCGCAAAATGTCGAAATCGCTCGGCAATGTGACCGCCCCGCAGGAAGTCATCGACCGCTACGGCGCCGACATCCTGCGCATCTGGACGGTCTCCGCCGACTATTCGGACGATCTGCGCATCGGCGAGAACATCCTGAAGCACCAGGCGGAGCTTTACCGGCGCATCCGCAACACGCTGCGCTACCTGCTCGGCAACCTCTCGGGCTTCTCGCCCGCCGAGCGCGTGGCGCCCGCCGACATGCCGGAACTGGAGCGCTGGGTGCTGCACCGGCTGTGGGAGCTCGACCGGCTGGTGCGCCGGGCCATCGAGGACTACGACTTCCACGCCATGTGGACGGCGCTGCACAATTTCTGCGCCGTGGACCTCTCGGCCTTCTATCTCGATATCCGCAAGGACGTCCTCTATTGCGACCCGGCGTCGAGCCTCGCGCGCCGCTCGGCCCGGACCGTGCTCGACCTGCTGTTCGACTGCCTGACCGCCTGGACCGCGCCCATCCTCTGCTTCACCGCCGAGGAAGCCTGGCTTGCGCGTCATGGCGGTTCCGGGGGGGATGCCGAGGGCGAGTCCGTGCATCTGCGCCAGTTCCCCGAAGCGCCGGCCGAGTGGCGGGACGAGGCGCTGGCGGCGCGCTGGACGGAGGTGCGGGCCGTGCGCCGGGTCGTGACCGGCGCCATCGAACGCGAGCGCGCCGCCAAGCGGATGCGTTCCGGCCTGGACGCGGCGCCCGTGGTCTGGCTCGCGCCGGAACGCCGGACGGCGCTCGACGGGCTGGACCTCGCCGAGATCGCCATCGTCTCGACGCTCGCCTTCGGCGAGGGCGAGCCGCCGGCAGACGCCTTCCGGCTGGAGGAGGTGGAGGGTGTGGCGGTGGTCCCGGCGGCCTCGCAGCACGAACGCTGCGCCCGCTGCTGGCGCCGCCTGCCGGATGTGGGCAAGGGAGGCGCCGATATCTGCGGGCGCTGCGCCGACGCGCTGCTGGCGCTGCCGCCGGAAGCGGCCGCCTGACGCCCTGCGTACGCCCGCACGATACGGGCTGGCCGCCGCCGTTCTGGTCTTCGCTGCGGACCAGGCGGCCAAGCTCTGGGTGCTGGCGGCCCAGGCCGGCCTGCCGGTCGAGGTCCTGCCCGTCTTCAACATCGTGCTGGTCTGGAACCGGGGGGTGAGCTTCGGCATGTTCGGCGCGACCGGCCCGCTCGTGCTGGCGGCGATCGGGGCGGCGGTGGCGGCGGTGCTGGTCGTCTGGATGCTGCGCTCCCCCCGGCGGTTCGAGGCGCTGGCGCTCGGCGCGGTCGCAGGCGGGGCGGCCGGCAACATTCTCGACCGGCTGACGCGCGGGGCGGTGGTGGACTTTCTTGACTTCCATATCGCCGGCTGGCACTGGTATGCCTTCAATCTGGCCGATTCCGCCATTACCGTCGGCGTCGCCATGCTGCTGTTCGACGCCGTGTTCCTGCGCGGTCGGCGAACCGGGGAAACCGGCGGCGGGAAGGAACGAACCCGATGATGATCCGGTCGATAGCACTGGTTGCAGGCGCGGTGTTGACCCTCGGCGCGTGCGATGTGGCCGAGACCTTCGGCATCGACCGCCAGGGGCCGGACGAATTCGCCGTGCTCCGCCATGCGCCGCTCACCGTGCCGCCCGATTTCCGGCTCCGCCCGCCGGAGCCGGGCACAGTGCGCCCGCAGGAGCAGCCCCGGCGCGAGAGCGCGCGCCAGACGCTGACCGGCGCGGGCGGGAGCGGCAGCGCGGCGAAGTCCGCAGGCGAGACGGCGCTCCTCTCCAAGATGGGCGGCGCCAAGGTGGACAGCAGCTTCCGCCGGCGGATCGACGAGGAGACAGCCGAGCTCGCCCGGAAGAACCGCCGGCTGCTCGACGACCTGATCTTCTGGGAAGACCGCGAGACGCATGCGACCGTCGTGGACGCGGCGGCGGAGAGCAAGCGGCTGCGCGAGAACGAGGCCCTGGGCAAGCCGCCGACCGAGGGCGAGACGCCGACCATCCAGCGCCGGTAGGGCGGAGGGGCGCTGACGGTGCTGGGCGACCTTCCCTACCGGCAGGACCTTTCACGCTGTTCGGCCGTCACCGAAAGCGGCGCTTTCGACCGCGCGCTCGCCGCGACGGCCGAGGGGCTGGCCGGGCTGCGCCGCGCCTATGACGACGGCAGCCTGCCGCTGCTGCGCCTTCCCGAAGCGCGGGGCGACCTCGCCATGATCGAGGCGCGGGCCGAGCACCACCGCGAACATGCCGACGATGTGGTGATCCTGGGGACCGGCGGGTCCAGCCTCGGCGGGCAGGCGCTCTACGCGCTCGCCGATTCGGGCTTCGGGCCGAGCGGGGACTCGCCCCGGCTGCATTTCCTCGACAATATCGACCCGCATACCTTCGACCACCTGTTCCGGAGCCTCGACCTCGCACGCACGGACTTCCTGGCGGTCTCCAAGTCGGGCGGCACGGCCGAGACGCTGCTGCAGTTCCTGATCTGCCTGGAGGCGCTGGCGGATGCGGTCGGCCGCGAGAGCGCGGCGCCGCATGTCACCGTGGTCGCGGAGCCCGGCGCGAGTCCGCTCCGGCGGCTTGCGGAATCGTGGGGCTTCTTCGTCATCGACCACGATCCCGGCATCGGCGGGCGCTATGCGGCGCTCACGCCCGTCGGGCTGCTGCCGGCAGTGATCGCCGGCCTCGATCCGGCAGCGCTGCGCGAGGGCGCGCACCAGGCGCTGCACCGGAGCCTGAACGCCGCCCAGCCGGGCGCGAGCGATCCCGCGCTCGGCGCCGCGCTCAACATCGCCTGCGGGGCCGGGACGGGGCGGAGCGCCGTGCTGGCGGTCTATGCCGACCGGCTTGCGCCCTTCGCCATGTGGTTCCGCCAGCTCTGGGCGGAGAGCCTCGGCAAGGAGGGCAAGGGCACGCTGCCGGCGCCCGCGCGCGGCGCCGTGGACCAGCACAGCCAGCTCCAGCTCTGGCTCGACGGCCCCGACGACAAGCTCTTCACAGTGGTGCGGGCCGACAGCGCCGGGCGCGGACGAATCGTGCCGTCGGCGCTGGTAGAGGACGAGCGCCTTGCATGGCTTGCCGGGCGCAGCATGGGCGACCTGCTGGACGCGGAGGCGCGCGCGACCGTGGAAACGCTGGCGCAGAAGGGCCGGCCGGTGCGCCAGCTGCTGCTGGAGCGCATCGACGAGGCGGCGCTCGGCGCGCTGATGATGCATTTCATGCTGGAGACGATTCTGGCCGCGCGCCTCATGGGCGTCGATCCGTTCGACCAGCCGGCGGTGGAGCAGGGCAAGGCGCTCGCGCGGGACTATCTCGCGGCGATGGACGGGCGCTGATGCTGCGCCGCCTGCCGGAAGCGGTGGTCAACCGCATCGCGGCGGGCGAGGTGGTCGAGCGACCCGCCGCCGCGCTCAAGGAGCTGGTCGAGAACGCCATCGACGCCGGTGCCGGGCGGATCGACTGCGCGCTTCGCCAGGGCGGCGCCGCCTGGATTGCGGTAGACGACGACGGCGACGGCATCGCGCGGGACGATCTCGGGCTCGCGCTCGAACGCCACGCCACCTCGAAACTCGCCGATGACGACCTCGTCGATATCCGCACGCTGGGCTTTCGCGGCGAGGCGCTGCCGTCCATCGCCTCCGTCTCGCGCCTGACGATCACCAGCCGGGCCGAGGGCGCGGCCGAAGCCTGGCGCCTCTCGGTCGACAATGGCGATCCCGGCGCGCTCGAGCCGGCGGCCCGCGCGCGCGGCACCCGGGTGGAAGCGGCGGGCCTCTTCCGCGCCGTGCCCGCGCGCCTCAAATTCCTGAAATCCGCCCGCGCGGAATATCTCGCCGCCGCGGACACGCTGAAGCGCCTCGCCATGGCGCGCCCCGCCATCGCCTTCTCGCTGGAGCATGACGGGCGCCGCGCCTGGGCCTCGCCGGCGGCATCGGACCCGCTCGCCCGGCTCGCGGACGTGCTGGGCGCGGCGTTCGCGGACAACTCGGTGGCGGTCGCGCTCGAAGCCGAGGATATCCGCCTCACGGGCCATGCCGGCCTGCCGACCTGGCACCGCGGCACGGCGCAGGCGCAATATCTGTTCGTCAACGGACGCCCGGT
This sequence comes from Alphaproteobacteria bacterium, assembly GCA_022824105.1. Lineage (GTDB taxonomy): Bacteria > Pseudomonadota > Alphaproteobacteria > Bin95 > Bin95 > Bin95. Next base: position 4,545 of record JAJEAZ010000005.1, on the reverse strand, counting down.
GCGCGACCGCCTGCTCCAGGGCGCGGTCCGAGCAGGCTATGAGGAGCTGGTGCCGCGCGGGCGCTTTCCCGTGCTGGCGCTGTTCCTCGACCTGCCGCCCGACCGGGTGGACGTGAACGTGCATCCGGCCAAGACCGAGATCCGCTTCCGCGAGGCCGGGCGTGTGCGCTCGCTCATCGTCTCGGCGCTCCGGCGCGCGCTCGCGGAAGAGGGCCACCGGGCCGCCGCGCCCGCTGCTGCTGCGCCACTCATGGGCCGTTTCCGGCCGGGCGGGGCAGGCGCGCCGCCCTTGCAGCTTGCCGAACGCGCGGCCGAATGGCAGGCGCCGCTCGACCCCGCATTGCCGCCGTCCGCCCCGCCGCCCGCCCCGGAGGCGCCGGACACGGCCGACCTGCCGCTGGGCGCGGCGCGCGCGCAGCTTCACGACACCTATATCGTCGCCCAGACCGGGGACGGCATCGTGCTGGTGGACCAGCATGCCGCCCATGAGCGGCTCGTGCTGGAGCGCATGCGCCGGGCGCTCGCCGACGGCCCGCCGCCGCGCCAGGCGCTGCTGCTGCCGGAGGTGGTCGAGCTCGACGAAGCCGGGGCCGAACGCCTCGCGGCCAAGGCGGAGGAACTGGGCGAGCTCGGCCTCGTGCTGGAGCGCTTCGGCTCCGAGGCGGTGCTGGTGCGCGAAACCCCGGCCGCGCTCGGCGAAGCGGACGTGAAAGGGCTGGTGCGCGACCTCGCCGACGACCTCGCCGAGCACGGCCTCGCGCTTGCCCTCAAGGAGCGGCTGGAGGATGTGGCGGCGACTATGGCCTGCCACGGCTCGGTGCGCGCCGGCCGCCGCCTCGGCGCGCAGGAGATGGACGCGCTCCTGCGCGAAATGGAAGCCACGCCGCGCTCCGGCCAGTGTAATCACGGCCGCCCGACCTATGTCGAACTCAAGCTCGCAGACATAGAACGCCTGTTCGGCCGGCGGTGAACGGCGGGAGGGCCGCTGCGCCGCCCGGACCGGCGCCGACTGCGCGTCAACAGGCCGGCGGGTCGATCAGTTCCACGCCTTTCAGGCGGTAGCGGACCGTGAATTCGGGGAAGGCGACGACGGCATCGCCGCCGACGCCGTTTTCGTAGAACCATTCGGTCGACTCGAAGGAGGGCAGCGCCTTGCCGTCCGCACCGAAAAAGGCGAATTGCGCGCGCCAGCGGGCGAGGCCGTCCAGCGTCGCCGGCGCCTGCGGGCCCTCGCCCGATGCGCCCGCCGGCAGCACCAGCACGCTGGCCGTCAGCAGGTCGTCCTCGTCCTCGCCGAAGAACACCCGGCGCGTCAGCAAGCCCTCGCCCGTCCTGGCATGGCCGATGACGTCGCGGACCCAGGCGCCGGGGAAAAGCGTGCCCGGATCGAGCGCCACGCGGTGTCCGCGCGGCTCGCTGTAGACGACCTCGCCGCCCTCGCCCGGCGCGGCGAAACGCGCCGCGCCGCTGCGCGCGTCGGTGGCGAGGCCGTTCCGGACGGTCCTGCCTGCGAAACCGTAAGCCTGGCCGTCCATGCGCTCCCAGGCGGAAAACTCGACCTGCACGGAGACGGACTCCCCCTCCGGCGGCTGGATCTGCAGGCGTGTGTCGCGGTTCACGACGATCCTGTCGCAGTCGGTCGACCATTCGAAGAACGCCGCGCCGGAGAGGCCGGCGATGCCGGAGGACGGGTCAGCGCGGACCAGCCCGACCTCGTAGATCGCCCGGTGCGGCGCGATCCCGCTGTCCGCCGCCTCTGCCGCCGCGCCCGCCAGCAGCACGCCCAGCCCCGCAACGGCTGCCCGCCGGGCATGTTTGCGGAAGCGCCCGCGCCCGCATCCCGAAAGCATGTCCGACCTCCGCCTTCGACCCCCTTCGCTATACCGGATCGGGCCGAAAGGGAAGCGCGCCCGATTGCCCGGCGCCGCCCGCCCGCCTATATTGGAACCGCCGGACATGTCCGGCTATGGCGATAAACGCTATGCGGAATAAGCGTTGCGGACCCGGGGGCAGTACCCGGCGCCTCCACCAACTGCGGGGGCGAACCAGGATCGACGTGCGTGGTAAAGGCATGGTCTTCGTCCGGCATGGCACCACCGTTATCGGGCCGCAACTCAAGTGCGAACGACAATGAGGTCGCACTCGCTGCCTGATCGCTGATTCGGCAAGCGCGGTTTGGAGGGCACCGGGCAACAGAAGCCCTCCATCCTCACCGCACGGGGGCGCGCCGGGGGAACGATGGCCGAGGACTTCCTGGATTACGACCGGCTGGTCGAGGACGCGATGCGCGGCGCCGTCCGGCGCGCGCTCGAGGAGGTGGCCGAAAAGCGCCTGCCCGGCAACCACCATTTCTACATCACCTTCCTCACCCGCCATCCGGCAGCGGCGGTGCCGCCGCGTCTCGCCGCCCAATATCCGGAGACGATGACCATCGTGCTCCAGCACCAGTATTACGGGCTGGAGGTCCACTCGACCCATTTCGAGGTCACGCTGTCCTTCAACCGCGTGCAGGAGCGCCTGCACATTCCCTGGGAGGCGGTAACGGTGTTCCACGACCCGTCGGTCGATTTCGGCCTGCGCTTCTCCCGCCAGGGCGTCGAGCCGCTCATGCCGGTCGGGGAGGCTGAGGCCGCCGACGGGACGGGAGAGCCGGCGGGCGGCGAGGGAGACGAAGGCGGCAGTGGCGGCAATGTCGTCTCGCTGGACCGTTTCCGCAAGAAATAAGGGGCGCGTCCATGCCCGAATTCGCCTTCCACGAGATGTTCCCGCTCGCCAAGGGCCAGACCCCCTGGCGCCGGCTCGAAGGGGATTTCACCGCCGTCGAACGGTTCCGGGGCCGGGACTTCGTCTCGGTCGATCCGGAGGCGCTGACCCTGCTTGCGCGCGAGGCCTTCCATGACATCTCGCACCTGCTGCGGCCGGGCCATCTCGCCCAGCTCGCCTCGATCCTCGACGATCCGGAGGCCTCGCCCAATGACCGCTTCGTGGCGCTCGACCTGCTGAAGAACGCGAACATCGCCGCAGGCGGCGTGCTGCCCATGTGCCAGGACACCGGCACCGCCATCGTCATGGGCAAGAAGGGCGAGCGCGTGCTGACCGGCGGCGGCGACGAGGAGGCGCTCTCGCGCGGCATCTTCCGCGCCTATGCGGAGGACAATCTGCGCTATTCGCAGCTTTCGCCCGTTTCGATGTTCGAAGAGCGCAATACCGGCTCCAACCTGCCGGCGCAGTTCGACCTCTATGCCGCGCCCGGCGAGGAATATGAGCTGCTGTTCATCGCCAAGGGCGGGGGGTCGGCCAACAAGTCGTTCCTCTACCAGGCGACGCCGGCCACGCTGCATCCGGACCGCCTGCTGCCCTTCATCGACGAGAAGATCCGCACGCTCGGCACCGCCGCCTGCCCGCCCTACCACCTGGCGGTCGCGGTCGGCGGCACGTCGGCGGAGCTCAACCTGAAGACCGTGAAGCTCGCCAGCACCGGCTATCTCGACGGCCTGCCGACGGAGGGCGGGCCGCATGGCAACGCCTATCGCGACCGGGAGATGGAGGAGAACATCCTGGGGGCGACGCGCGCCATGGGCATCGGGGCGCAGTTCGGCGGCAAGTATTTCTGCCACGATGTGCGCGTGGTGCGCCTGCCGCGCCACGGCGCCTCATTGCCCATCGGGATCGGCGTCTCCTGCTCGGCCGACCGCCAGGCGCTGGCCCGGATTACCCGCGACGGCGTCTTCCTCGAGGCGCTGGAGCGCGACCCGGCGCGCTTCCTGCCCGAGACCGACGCGGACATGCTCGGCGGCGAGGTGGTGGCGCTCGACCTCAACCGGCCGATGGACGAGATCCGGGCCGAGCTCTCGCGCCACCCGATCCGCACCCGCCTGGCCCTCACCGGCCCGATCACGGTGGCCCGCGACCTCGCGCACCAGAAGATCGAGGCGAGGCTGGCGGCGGGCGAAGCGATGCCCGCCTCGTTCCGCGACCATCCGATCTACTATGCCGGCCCGGCCAAGACGCCGGAGGGCATGGCGTCCGGCTCGTTCGGCCCCACCACGGCCGGGCGCATGGACGCCTTCGTCGACGCCTTCCAGGCGGCGGGCGGCAGCCATGTCATGCTCGCCAAGGGCAACCGCTCGGCCCAGGTGACGGCGGCCTGCAAGGCGCATGGCGGCTTCTATCTGGGCTCGGTCGGCGGCTCGGCCGCGCGGCTTGCGCAGGACCATATCCGCAAGGTGGAGGTCCTGGAATATCCCGAGCTCGGCATGGAGGCGATCTGGCGCATCGAGGTCGAGGACTTCCCAGCCTTCATCGTCATCGACGACAAGGGCAACGACTTCTTCGCCGGGATCTGAGCAGAAGGGAAAAGTCCCCGCGGGCGGCGATGCGCCCGCGGGGAAGAGGCCGGATCAGGTAATCGCGACCGGGTTGCCGATGGAGCCCGTGGCGCCCTTGATCGGCAGCGGCGCGAACACATAGACGAACTGGTACGCCCCGTCGGCGATCAGGGCGTCGAAGACCAGGTTCTCGTGGATGTAGATGCCGTTGCGGGTG
>JAJEAZ010000669.1 GCA_022824105.1 Alphaproteobacteria bacterium | reverse complement strand
AAGCAGGAGAAGGCCGGAGAAGACCGCCAGGAGCCCCAGCATCCAGTGGAAGGTGAACAGCGCGAACAGGAAGACCGGCGTCCAGGGCGCATCGAAGAAGGCGAACGGTCCCGACCCCGATGCGAAGCGCTGGATGGTCTCGAGATCGCGGAGGCCCGTCGCCGGCCGCGCGCGCTCCGCCGGGGACACGGACCGCGAGAGCACGGCCCGCAGCACCCGCGAATCGAGCCGCTCCTGCAGGCGCGCGCCGGCCCGCGCCATCACCCGCGCGCGGGCATGGTCGAGGATGCCCATCATCAGGAACAGGAACGCCACGATCCCGATGAGCGCGACCAGCGTCGCCTCGGAGCGCGAGGTCAGCACCCGGTCATAGACCTGCAGCATGAACAGCGGGCCGGTCAGCATCAGCAGGTTGACGGCGACGCTGAACAGGCCGCAGGAAACGAAAAGCCTCCGGCTCTCCGCTAGGGCTGCGCGGATTTCCCTGCCGCCGTACAGCTTGCCGTCGCTCAAGCGATCACCTCATGTCCCCGCCGGCCCGCCGGGGATTCCTGCACCGCCCCTGTTGGCTCCAGCCATAGAATCAAGACCGCTCGAAGGCGATATAGACAAGCTTGCGAACCGCGGCAATGTCGAGGCCGGCCGGCGCAACCCCGCATCGGGGCGGCGGGATCGGATATTGCGCTATCCGCCGGTGAAGACCGGGCGGCGCTTTTCCATGAAGGCGGTGCGGCCCTCGCGATAGTCGGCGCTGTCGAAGCAGGCCTTGGCGAGCGCCTCGATGAGGCCGGCCTCGCGCTCCTGCCGGTCGGCCATCACCTCGCGGATAGTGAGCTTGGAGGCGCGGATCGAGAGCGGCGCGTTCACCGCAAGCCGGGCCGCATAGTCGCGCACATGGCCTTCCAGCTCCGCCGCCGGCAGCACGCGGTCGATCAGCCCGATGGCGTAGGCTTCCTCCGCCGGCAGCCGCCGGCCGGAGAACAGAATGTCCTTGGCGCGCGCCGGCCCCACCAGCCCGACAAGGCTGCGCACATTCTCGAAATTATAGGCGATGCCGAGCCGGGCGGCGGGAATGCCGAACTCGGAGCCCTCGGCCGCGAAGCGCAAATCGCAGGTCATGGCGATGCCGAGGCCGCCGCCCATGCAGAAGCCGCGGATCATGGCGATCACCGGCTTCTCCGCCGTCGCCAGGCGCTGGCGGCCGGCGTCGGTCGCGGCGCTGTAACGCGCGGCGGCCGCGGCGTCGGCGCGGTTCTTCTCGAATTGCGAGATGTCCGCGCCGGACACGAACGCCTTGTCGCCCGCGCCCTTCAGCACGATGACGCGCACCTCCGGGTCGGCCTCGAAATCGGCGAGGATGGCGTCCGCGCCCTGCCACATTTCCATCGTCATGGCGTTGCGCCGGGCCGGATTGTTGAAGGTCATCCAGCCGATGCCGGAGTCCTTGTCGGCCAGCATCCTGCCGTCGGCATATTCCATTCGGGCGCTCCTCGCCTGCGGACCCTGCTCTCAGCCCCGGTATAGCCCGGTCAGCCGGCGGCCGCATCCTCTTCGCGCCGGGTTTTCGCCACTTCCTTGATGCGGTCGAACTCCGCCCGGCGCCGCGCGATCTCCTCCGGCGGCACGAGGTCGATATTGGAATAGTCGCGCTTCCAGGACGGGTCGTCCGACCAGCGGAGCGGGTTGCGCACCGTCGTGTTCGGGCCGGGCGCGCTCTCCAGCAGCCGGAGCGCGAGCGCCAGCGTTGCGCGCTGCGAGTCCGGGTCGTGCGGGCGCCCGGCCGGATTCCCCAGCGGGAAATCGCTGAACAGGAAACGCGGCACGCCCGCATGTTCCACGATGTCCCGGGCGCAGCCCATGACGACGGTGGGGATGCCGGCGGCTTCCAGTGCGCGTGCGGCCAGACTCACGGTCTGGTGGCACACCGGTCAATTGGCGGCGAGAACGGCCGCGTCGGCCCCGTCCTCCCGGCAGCGCGCCAGCAGCTCGGGCGCGTCCACCTCGATGGTCGCCGCATGGCTGCGGTTGGTCGGCGCGCCGTGGAAGCGCGGCGCCACCTCGCCGATCCGCCCTTTTTCCGCAGCCTCGCGGAGCGCGCGCAGCGGGAACCAGCTGCCGATGTCCTCAGCCGTGGTGTGGTCGCGATCGATGGCGATATGGGAGATGCGCAGGTCCGGGTCCGAGGCGCTGTCGCCGGAATAGACGCTGTAGAATTTGGCCGCCGCATTGTAGGGCGCGCCCGGCCCCTGGTCGCCCTTGTCCGGCTGATAGGGCGCCGCCGTGGTAATCAGCGCAATCCGCGCCTCCGCCAGCGGCTTCGCGAGCGCCGCGAAGGGCGTCTCGACATAATGCGCCCACTCATAGGGCCTGCCGTAGCCCAGCGTCTCGTAATAGGCGCGGATACGGTCCAGATAGGGGATCGGCCGGTCCTCCGCCGGCGCGAAGCCGAAACGCCCGCTCATCGCTGTCCTCCTTGTCGCCGGGTTGCGGTCATTCGCCGGGGGCCATGCCCTTGGCGGCAAGCTCCTCCAGCGCCTCCGGCGCCTTTTCGAGATGGCCGAGGCCCATGCCCCGCAGCACATGGTCGGCCTTGGTGTACTGGATCTTCGTGTAGGTGGTGAGCTCCACCCGGTTGCCCCAGGGGTCGAGGAAATCGGTGAACGGCCCCTTGAGGAACTCGACGCCCATCTCCTCCAGCCGCCGGATGGCGAGCGCCTTGTCGTCCACGGCGATGCCGAAATGGCGGTTGTCGTCCGGCCCCTGCCGGCGGCCCAGGGAGAAGTTGATGAACTGGTCGCCGAAATAGACGAAGGCGGCCTTCTCGCTCTGCCGCGCGATCTCGAGTGCGAGGAAGCCGCCGTAGAAGTCCAGCGCCTCCCGGATGTCGCCCACTTCGAGCGCCACATGGTTGATGCCGACCGGCACCGCCTTATCCGCCATGGTTCCGCCTCCTCGTTGCGCCGGCGGCTCAGGCAAGCCCGAACATCGGCTCGCCCGGCTCCGGCATGTCCGCCGTCAGCACATTCTCGCTGAGCGAGTTGGTGATGAACAGCGTGCGCCCCTCCGGGCCGCCATAGGCGACATTGGTGGTGAGCAGGCCGCCGTCGCAGGCGACCGCCCGGTGGGTCGGCAGGCCGGCCACCGACCAGAGCCAGACCTGCCCGCCGCCGGCGTGCGCAATGGCGAGATTGCCGGCCCGGTCCACGGCCATGCCGTCCGGCCCCATGCCGCCGATGAGCCGGCAGAAGAGGCCGACGCGGTGCACCGTGCCGTCCTCGCGGAACGGCACCCGCCAGACCGCGTTGTCGCGGGTCATGGCCACATAGAGCTCCGTTTCGGCCGGGTTCATGACGAGGCCGTTCGGGCTCGGCGCATTGGAAACCAGGCAGTCGAGCTCGCCGGAGGCGGAGAGCCGGAACACGCGGCCGGTCGGATCGTGGAGGCCGCTCGTTCCCTGGTCGGTGAAGTAGAGGTCGCCGTTCGACGCGAAGAACAGGTCGTTCAGCCCCTTGTAGCCGGGCAGCCGGTCGGGCCCGAGAAAGGTCTCAACCCTGCCGCTCACCGGATCGACGGTCATCACCCCGTTCTGCCGGTCGGCGACGAACAGCCGCCCGTCCCGGTGCAGTTTCATGCCGTTCGGGTGGCCGTCATATTCGGCCGTCACCGACCACTCGCCGTCCGGCGCGAGCTTCAGGATGCGGCCGAAGGCGATATCGACCATGTAGAGGTTGCCGTCGCCGTCGAAGGCCGGGCCTTCCAGGAAGGAGCCGACCCGGTGGCCGCGGAAGATCTCGCGGGTGAAGGCGCTCTCGCGGTCGGTGATGCGAAGCTCGTCCGGCAGGGCGGCGTGGATGCGGGTCTCGATGACCTTCGGTTCGGGAACCATGGGCGGGGCTCAGAGCTTTTCGAGTTTCTGCAAGGTGCGCAGCCAGCGGGGCCGGGGCTCGTCCCCGAAGCTCGCCGGCCAGTTTGTGTAGGCGACCTCGCCGACATAGATGTCGCCCCGGCTGTCCACGGCGAGGCCGTGCGGGGCGAGGAACTTGCCGGGCTCCTGCCCCGGCCCGTCCTCGCCGCCGAGCCGGGCCACCAGCTCGCCCTCGTTGGTCACGATGGACAGGCGGGGGCCGAGATTGGGGTGGTGGCGGTTGACGGCCATGCCCGGCCCGAGCTCGCCGATGACGCAGTGCGGGCAGGAGCCGCGCGGCATGTAGAGGCCGCAGGGCCGGTGGAGATTGTTCCACTGCGCCTCGTAGCGGCCCTCCGTGTCGAACACCTGGACGCGGTGGTTCTCGCGGTCGGCGACATAGATCCAGCCATCGTCGTCGGCGGTGATGTTGTGGACGATGTTGAACTGGCCGGGATCGGTGCCGCTCTCGCCCCAGCTTTTCACCAGCCTGCCGTCGGGCGTGTATTTGTGGACGCAGGCATTGCCGTAGCCGTCGGAGACGAACAGGTGCCCGTCCGGCGAGATCGCGGTGTGGGTGCAGCGGTGGAACGGCTCGTTGCTCATGAAGGGCGCGGGCGTGCCGGGCACGCCGAGCGTCATCAGCACCTTGCCCTCCGGCGTGCAGCGCCTGACGATGTGGTCGCCGTCATCGGTGAGGTAGAGCATCTCGTCCGGGCCGATATGGATGCCGTGGGCGCGCGGATACTCCCCCTCGCCCCAGGAACGCAGGAAGTTGCCCTCGCGGTCGAAAACGATCATCGGGTGCTCGCCCCGATTGAACACATAGACCTGGTCCCTGCTGTCCACCGCGACCGCGGCGACATCGCGGAACTCCCAGCCCTCGGGCAGCTTCGCCCAGTCCTCGACGACCCGGTAGCGATGCTCGCCGCTGCCCAGAATGACCGACATGACGCCCTCTCCTGCCTCCGGTACGAGCCGCGATTGTCCTCCGCCCGCCCCGGCGCGGCAAGCGGGAAGGGCACGGCGTGGAAGCTCCCCTACCGCCGCGCCCGGAAGAAGGCCGTCAGCAGGGCGGCGGCTTCGGCTTCCATGAGGCCGCCCACGACCTCGGGGCGGTGGGTGCAGGTCTCGCGGTCGAAGATGCGCGCGCCGTGGTCCACGCCGCCGCCCTTCGGGTCCCAGGCGCCGAAGACGAGCCGCGCGATCCGCGCGTGCGCCGCCGCCTGGGCGCACATCGCGCAGGGCTCCAAGGTGACGACCAGCGTACAGCCGTCGAGGCGCGGCCGGCCGAGCCTGGCCGCGCCCCGGCGCAGCGCCAGCATCTCGGCGTGCGCCGTCGGGTCGGCGCCCGCCTCGACCTCGTTATGCGCCTCCGCCAGCGCCCGTCCGTCCGGGTCGAGCAGCACCGCACCCACCGGCGCATCGGCGGGAATGCGCGCCGCGGCCGCCTCCGCCAGCGCGAGCGCCCGTTGCATTGCTGCGCGAAGCGTGTAGACGGGCGCCATGGCGCGCCTTCCAGTCATCGGCCTCACCGTCGACCGGGAACCCGCCGGCGGCTATTCCAGCCTGCCGTGGTATGCGCTGCGCTGCAACTATGCGGGCGCGGTGAGCGCAGCGGGCGCCATCCCGCTGCTGCTGCCGCACGAGACCGCCCACGCAGGCGCCTATCTTGACCGCATCGACGGGCTGCTGGTCACGGGCGGCGCGTTCGATGTGGACCCGGCGCTGTTCGGCGCGACGGAACGCCACGAGGCCGTCTCGCTGAAACCCGGACGCACCGATTTCGAGCTCGCCATGGTCGAGGGCGCGCTTGCCCGCGACATGCCGGTGCTCGGCATTTGCGGCGGCCAGCAATTGCTGCATGTGGCGCTCGGCGGGCGGCTGATCCAGCACATTCCGGACGAGGTGCCGGGCGCGCTCGCCCACGAGCAGCCCAATCCGCGCACCGAGCCC
>JAJEAZ010000350.1 GCA_022824105.1 Alphaproteobacteria bacterium | reverse complement strand
GACCCGCCCGAAGAGCTGGCGCTTGGCCTCGGCGACGAAGGCGTTGCCGGGGCCGACCAGCATGTCCACGGGCGCGACAGACTCCGTGCCGAGCGCCATCGCGCCCACCGCCTGCACCCCGCCCAGAATCAGGATTTCGTCAGCCCCGCCCATATGCATGGCGGCGACCATGGCCGGGTGGGGACCGCCCTGCGCCGGCGGGGCGGCGGCGACGATGCGCGGCACGCCGGCCGCCCTGGCGGTGACGACGCTCATATGGACAGAGGCCACGATGGGATATTTGCCGCCGGGCGCATAGCAGCCGACCGAGTTCACCGGGATGTTGCGGTGCCCCAGCACCACGCCCGGCAGGGTCTCCACCTCGATGTCCCGGAGCGCGGCGCGCTGATGCTCCGCGAAGCCGCGCACCTGGGCCTGCGCGAAGCGGATATCGTCGAGGTCGCGCTTCGCCACCTGCGACAGCGCCCGCTCGATCTCCTGCTCCGACAGCCGAAAGCTCCCCGGCGACCAATTGTCGAACTTCTCGGAGAGCGCCCGCACCGCTTCGTCGCCGCGCGCGCTGATGTCGTCGAGTATCCCCTCGACGGTCGCGCGCACCTTCGCATCCGCCTCCGCGCGCTCGGCCTGTGTCCGGCCCCGCTTCAGATGTTCCGCCATTCCGCTACCCGCTCCTTCCGCCGTGGAAAGGCATGGCATTTCCATGGCGGGCAATCAAGGCGCAGCCGTCGCAGGACGGATTGCGCTTCGATATGGACACTTTATTTGACTGGCCGTAAAATATGGACACATTAAGGGGAAATGGTTCGATGAAGACCATCGGTGCAGCGAAATTCAAGGAGCAGTGCCTGGCCCTGCTGGACGACCTCGACGACGACGGCCTGGTCATCACCAAGCGTGGAAAGCCGGTCGCGCGCCTGCTTCCCTATGAACGGCGGCACGCCGAACTCATCGGCAGCCTCAGCCACAAGGTGAAGGTCCGGGGAGATGTCTTCAGCACGGGGCTGGAGTGGGAAGCCGGTGCTGAATCTTGATACCCACATCCTCGTTTTCGCCCTCTCCGGCCGGCTTCGGCCTGCCGAGAGCGCCTTGCTGGCGCGGGACAGCTGGTCGATCTCGGCCATCGTGCTGTGGAAGCTGTCGAAACTGATCCAGCTCGGGCGGCTGGAGATGGACCTCGACGACCGCGAGGTCGCGCGCGCGCTTTCCGGATTGCACGTCTGGCCCCTCGATATCGAGGTCGCGAGGGCCTCGGGCCGCCTCGACTTCCGCGCCGACCCGGCGGACGAGATCATTGCGGCGACCAGCGTCGTGCGTAATGTTCCCCTGCTCACCCGCGACCGAATCATCGGTCAGTCGAAGCTGGTTCCGCTGGCCCTGCCTTCGGCGTGACGTTCATGCGGGACGGAGCGCCTTCCGCTATCCGGGCGGGCATGCCTCCCTGTCGCCGCGCCAGACCAGCAGGCGGCCCTCGCCGTCCAGGAAGCAATTGCCGGACCAGCGCCCCGGATGGCGTTCGCCGTCCGCGGTGATATAGACCCCCGGCTGTCCATCGACCGAGCCGTCGCGATACTCATATTCGAAGCTGTTGCCGCTGGCGTAGCGGTCCACCCACCGGCCGTGCTTCCTGCCGTTCGCATAGGAGCCTTCATCGACCCGGCCGTCGGCATAGCGGTCCACCCAGCGGCCGTGCTTCCTGCCGTCCACATAGGGGCCCCGGTCGAGTCTGCCGTCGGCGTAGCGGACGATCCACAAGCCCTGCATCCTGCCGCCGCGGAACGCGCCGATGAGCTCCGCGGACCCTCCGGCGGACGTCGCCGCGAGCGCTCCCGGCCCGTCGGCAACGCCGGCCCGGCAGGCGCCGGACCAGGCCCAATCGATCTCGGGATTGTGGTAGTCGTACCAGAAGCGGCAGCCCTCCGGATCGGCGAGTTCCTGCCAGCAGGCTGCGCCCGGGCTCATGCCCAGGCATATCGGCGCCCGGTCGGCGGCCGGGTCCCGGTCCTGCGCCCGCGTCTGCATCGTCCGGGCGGCCGGCGCAGCAGCGGGCTTGCCGCCTTTCTCCCTGTCCGCCGCCACGGTGCAGCCGAAGCGGGTAAAGCCGTCGATGCGCGCCGGACCCCGGCCCTCGCACTTGCCGGCCTGGCGGCGGAAATGCGCGGCGCAACTCTCGGCCTGCCATTCGAACACCGGCAGGCAGCGGGCATGGTCCCGGTTTTCGGGTTCGTCCTCGAAGCTCGTGTTCAGGCGGCAGAGAGCGATCCTGCCTTCGACCGCGCTCCGGCAGACCTCCCGGCTCTCCGCTACTTCCGAATAGGAAGCCCCGCCGATATCGCCGAGTTTCGGCTTCAGCTCCGTTCCGGCCGCAGCAGCGAGCGGGGCCATAAAGAGCGCAAGGCAAGCTGCCCGGAAACGCGGCACACGGAAAAAGGCCGCCGCGCAGCGCGCGGCGGCCCTGAGTTCCGCTGTGTCCGGCCCGGCGATCAGGCGAACCACCAGCGTTCGGCGATGCGGGCGGAATCGAGCGCCCAGACATTGCCCAGATGCTCGCCATGCGCGAGCTTCTTGGACTTGGCGTCGATCCAGTTCGCATACATCGGCACGGCCACGCCGCCCTCGTCGCGGGTGATGACCTGCATCTCGTAATAGAGCTCCCGGCGCCTCGCGTCGTCGACCTCGGTCCGGGCCTCGGCGAGC
>JAJEAZ010000029.1 GCA_022824105.1 Alphaproteobacteria bacterium | reverse complement strand
GGAATGAGGATCGAGCTGGTCGGCTTGACCGCGAAACGCGCAACCACGGGCTGGCCCGAGGAAATGCCGCCCAGCACGCCGCCGGCATTGTTGGAGAGGAAGGCGACGTTGCCTTCGCCGTCCGGGGCCATCTCGTCATGGGCGGCCTCGCCCCGTTTCGCCGCCGCGGCGAAGCCGTCGCCCATTTCGACGCCCTTGACCGCGTTTATGCTCATCAGTGCGGCCGCGAGGTCGCCGTCGAGCTTGCCGTAGACCGGCTCGCCGAGGCCGGCCGGCACGCCCTCCGCGACGATTTCGATGACCGCGCCGACCGACGATCCGGCCTTGCGGACCGAATCGAGATAGTCCGCCCATTCCCCGACCGCGGCGGCGTCCGGGCAGAAGAAGGGATTGTCCCCGACGGCATTCCAGTCCCAGCGGGCGCGGTCCACGGTCTTCTCGCCCATCCGGACCAGCGCGCCGCGAATCGAGACGCCCTCGCCGAGCACCTTGCGCGCGATGCCGCCGGCCGCCACCCGCATGGCGGTTTCGCGGGCCGACGACCGCCCGCCGCCGCGATAGTCGCGAATGCCGTATTTCCGCCAGTAGGTGTAGTCGGCATGGCCGGGGCGGAAGCGGTCGGCGATCTTCGAATAGTCCCGGGAGCGCTGGTCCACATTCTCGATCACGAGGCCGATGGGGGTGCCCGTCGTCCGCCCTTCGAACACGCCGGAGAGGATGCGCACGCTGTCCGGCTCCCGGCGCTGGGTGGTGAAGCGGGACTGGCCGGGCCGGCGCTTGTCGAGCCAGACCTGGAGGTCGTCCTCGGCGAGCGGAATGCCGGGCGGGCAGCCGTCCACGACGCAGCCTATCGCCGGCCCGTGGCTCTCTCCCCAGGTGGTGAAGCGAAAGGCCTGTCCGAACCCGTTGGAGGCCATCAGCCGTATTTCGGCTTGAAGCTCGCCAGCAGGTCCGACGTGTCCCCCGCCCGGTGCGGGTTCATCATGCCGACGGTGTGGTAGCCGCAATCCACATGATGCACCTCGCCGGTAACGCCGGCGCTCATCGGGCTGAGCAGGTAAAGGGCGGACTGGCCGATCTGCTCCAGGGTGACATTGGCCTGCAGCGGCGAGTTCAGTTCGTTCCACCTCAGGATGAACCGGAAATCGCCGATCCCGGACGCTGCGAGGGTCTTGACCGGCCCGGCCGATATGGCGTTGACGCGGATGCCGTCATTGCCGAAATCGGCCGCCATGTAGCGCACGCTTGCCTCCAGCGCGGCCTTGGCAACGCCCATGACATTGTAGTGCGGCATCACCTGCTCGGCGCCGTAATAGGTGAGCGTCAGCATCGCCGCCCCGGGCTCCATCAGCGCCGACGCCCGGCGGGCGAGGTCCGTGAAGGAGAAGCAGGAGATGTCGAGCGACATGCGGAAGTTCTCGCGCGTCGTATCGACATAGCGGCCCTTGAGCTGGTCCTTGTCGGAAAAGGCGATGGCGTGAACGACGAAATCGAGCCGGCCCCATTCGGCCGCCAGCGTCTCGAACAGGGCGTCCATGCTGGCGTCGTCAGCGACGTCGGCCGGCAGCACCAGCGCCGCGCCCAGCGACTCGGCGAGCGGGTGGACGCGCTTGGCAAGCTGTTCCGTCTGGTAGGTGATGGCGAGTTCGGCGCCGCTCGCCGCCAGCGCCTGCGCGATCCCCCAGGCGATGGAGCGGTCGTTCGCCATGCCCATGACGAGCCCGCGCTTGCCGGTCATGGCGGCCGATGGTCCGGTCATGGCGTTCTCCGGGGTCGGGACAGGCTCAGCTTTCGCCCCCGGTTGCGACCAGCCGCCAATTGGGGTCGGGCGACCGCGTGTCGCGGGCGAAGGTCCAGACGTCGGTGATCTCCTCGATGGCGTTGGTCGCCCCGGAGAGCGTCTGCCCCTCGGAATCGCGCAGCACGCCGACCTGCTCGGAGACGAAGCGGACCGTCGCCCAGGCTTCATGGCCGTCGAGCCCGGCATCGGTAAGCTCGGCTTCCTTGATGCCGATCAGCGTCGCCTCGAGGATATGGCCCTTTTCCTCCCGGTCGGCGATGGTGCGCTCGAAATTGCCGAACACCTCGGCGCTGGTCAGCGGCCGGAGCGTGTCCCGGTCGCCGCCGGCAAAGGCGTTGACGATCATCTCGAACGCCGCGCGCGCGCCCGAAGCGAACATCTCCGGGTCGAAGCTCGCGTCCACACTCCGGATCTGCCTTATGCCGTCTCCGAGCGGCGTGCCGTCGCTCTCTTCGTCCTCGTCCTTGTCGCGGTCGGGCAGCGCTATCACATTGTCGTTGGAGTTGGCATCGCCGGCGGCATTCGACTCCGCCTGCGGGGGCGCCTGGTGATGCCCCTGGCGGCGGCCCAGAACGCTGCGCAGCCGGAAGACGAGGAACGCCGCCACCATGGCGAAGAACAACAGGTCGAAGAACGGAATTCCGCCGTCCATGGCGTTCACCACCGGCCGCGACGGCCGGCCCTTTGTCTCGATTGACCAGAGATAAGCCCAAGTCTAGGAAAGGGCAAGTATGGCCTTCGCAATCCTTTTGGCGCTGATCGGGGTTCCCCTGGTCGAGATCGCCGTCTTCATCGAGGTCGGCGGCTGGATCGGGCTGTGGCCGACGCTCGCCGTCATCGTGCTGACGGCCGTCGTCGGGACCTGGCTCATACGGGCTCAGGGGATCGGCGTGGTGATGCGCGCCCGGCGGACCATTGCGGAAGGCGGTGCGCCGCTCCGCGAGATATTCGACGGCGTGTGTCTTGTTGTTGCGGGCGCGTTGTTGCTGACGCCCGGCTTCGTCACCGACGCCGCCGGTTTCCTCTTGCTTGTGCCGCCGTTCCGCAGTTTGGCAGGGATCTGGGCGTGGCAGCGGTGGGGCCGCAAGGTTCGCGTGCAGCAAGGAGGGCCGGGCGTCATCGAAGGCGAGTATCGCGACGACACGCCGGGAGGGCCCGGATGATCCTGCTGCGCCACGGCCAGACTCTGTGGAACCTGCATTTCGGCCAGACCCGTATCGATCCGGGGCTCCCCGATCCGGGATTGACGCAGGAAGGCCGGCGCCAGGCCGAGGCGGCCGGCGCCGCGCTGGTCGACCGCAATGTCTCGCTGCTTTTCGCGAGCCCGTACCGGCGCACGCTGGAAACCGCAGCGATTGTCGCGGAGCGTCTGGACGTCCCAATTCTGGTGGAACCGCTGATCCGCGAGCGGGCAGGCTTTTCCTGCGACATCGGGACCCGCGCCGGCATGTTGGCCGAAGCGTGGCCGCACCTCGATTTCTCCGCGCTCGACGAGCGCTGGTGGTGCGACCTCGGAGAGACGGACGACCGGGTGCTGGCCCGCGCCCGCGCCTTCCGCACCGCCGTGGCCGGGCGTCCGGACCGCGACAGCATCTGCGCCGTGACCCATTGGGGCGTCGTCCGCGCGCTGACCGGCGAGACGGTGGAGAACGGCGCGATACGCGAGTACGACCCCTCCGGTCCGCTTCCTGCCGCGGCTGCCGCGTGCTAGACGAAGCGCACTGACAGGAAGGCGGCGGCCATGAACGGGAACGGCGCGAACGGAGCGGCCGATACGAAGCCGCGAGTGACCATCGGCGCGCAATATCTGAAGGACCTCTCTTTCGAGAGTCCGAACGCGCCGATGAGCTTCAACGAGCTGGAAACGCGGCCCGAGATCGGCATCGACCTCAATGTCGAGGCGCGCCCCTTGCAGGACGGCCACTTCGAGGTGGTGCTGCATGTCACCGCGCGGGCGAAGCGCGGCGAGATGGTCCTCTTCCTGGTGGAGCTCTCCTATGGAGCGGTTGCTTCCGTGCCGCCCCTGCCGGATGAAGTGAGGACCAGGGTGGTCGGGTCCGAGGTGCCGAAGCTGTTGTTCCCCTTCGCCCGCGGCATCATCGCCAATGCAGTGCGGGACGGGGGCTTCCCGCCCTTCCTGATCGACCCCATCGACTTCGATGCGCTGTTCGAGCGCGCCGCGGCCGCGCAGACGGACGAACGCCGGCAGGAGGCGGGCGGGCAGCCCGCGCAGGAGGAGGGAGGCGGCGATTAGCCGGGACCGCGAATTCCCGCCCCCCGAGGCGGAGGAAGCGGAGGTCTGGGGCCACCTTCTGCGGTCGTTCCTGCGCGGCGCCGCATTGCTGGGGCTGGCAACGGCCGGCGCCGTCGGCGGGCTCTGGTATCTCTACCACATGATGAGCACCGGGCAGATGGAGCACTTCCCCCTCGTCTGCGGCGCCATCGGCCTGGAGTGAACGGTCAGCCTTCCGGCAGGAAGGCGAGGAGTTCGGCGAGCAGCTCTTCGGGCGCTTCTTCGGGGATGAAGTGTCCGCAATCGAGCGCGCGGCCCCGCACATCGTCGGCGCGGGTCCGCCAGACATCCAGCATGTTCAGCTTCGCCCCGGTCTGCCAGCCGGGCCGTTTCGGCATGTTTCCGGCCCAGAGCACCAGCACGGGGCAGGCGAGCTTCCGGCCCCGGTCGGCGGCGTCATGCTCCATGTCGAGCGCAACCGCGCGGTAGTCGGCGCACATGGCGCGCACCGTTTCCGGGTTCGAGAAGCAGCGCAGATATTCCGCATAGGCACCGTCGTCGAACGCGCCCGGAACCGCCGTCCACTGGTCCAGGAAGAAGTCCAGGAACAGTTCCGGGTTGGCTGAAAACACAGTTTCGGGCAGGGGCGAGGGCTGGCGCATCAGATTCCAGTGGAACCAGGAGAAGGCGAGGGAGGCATCCATGTTCTCGAAGGCCTCCAGGGACGGCACGACATCGAGGTTGGTGAAGCTCAGCACGCGGTCGGGATGGTCCAGGGCCAGGCGCAACCCGACGCGCACGCCCCGGTCGTGCCCGACGAGGTGGAAGGCTTCGAATCCCAGCGCGCGCATCACGGCCACCTGGTCGCCGGCGGTGGCGCGCTTGCAATAGACCGTGTGGTCGCCGGGATCGGCAGGCGGCTTGTCGCTGTCGCCGTAGCCGCGCAGGTCCGGACAGACCACGGTGTAACGCTCGGCCAGGCGCGGGGCGACCTTGTGCCATTCCACATGGTTCTGCGGGTAGCCGTGCAGCATCAGGACGGGCGGCCCCTCGCCCCCGTGCACGACGTTGATCCCGCATTTCCCGGTCTCGATCCTCGACCTCTCGAACCCTTCGAACATGCTCTCCCCCGGCCCGGCCGTTTCGCCGATCAAGCGTGCGGGAAGCCCGCATTGTCAACGAAAGAGCGCCTTTCCGCGTGGCCGGCTTCGTTTGACCCGACAGCTTGCGCCCTGTATTCAACCTCCCGAGGCGGTTAGCGGACGGCAGGGAATGGCCGAGGAAACCACCATCGAGAAGCTGTGCCGCGAAAAGCATCTGCGGCTGACCGGCCAGCGCAGGGTGGTGGCCCGCGTCCTGTCGGACAGCCCCGACCATCCCGATGTCGACACCGTCTATCGCCGCGCGAGCCGGCTCGACCCGAATATCTCCATCGCCACCGTCTATCGCACGCTCAAGCTCTTCGAGGACGCCAATGTACTGACCCGCCACGATTTCGGCGGCGGCCGGGCGCGTTACGAGGAGGCAGGCGACCATCACGACCACCTGATCGATGTCGAGACGGGCGCTGTGAAGGAGTTTTACGACGCAGAGCTCGAGGAGATGAAGAGCCGGATAGCCGAACGGCTCGGTTTCGACCTGGTCGACCATCGCCTGGAGCTCTATGGCCGTCGCCGCCGCGGGTAGCGCGCGCTACCGGGCAAGGCCCGCCTCGACGCCGGACGGCTGGGCCTGGGTGACCCTGGCGGTCGCCGCGCTGGCTGCCGCGCCGATCCTCTCGGTCATCTGGACGGCGTTCACGCCGACCCTCGACATCTGGCGCCATCTCGCCTCGACGGTCCTGCCGGACTATGTCTGGACCTCCTTCCTGCTTGCCGTCGGCGTTGCCCTCGGCACCGCGGCCATCGGCGTCGCGACCGCCTGGCTGGTCACCATGTGCCGGTTTCCGGGAAGCCGGGCCTTCGAATGGCTGCTGCTGCTGCCGCTGGCCATGCCGGCCTATCTTGTCGCCTATGTCTATACCGACCTGCTGGAATATGCGGGCCCGGTGCAGGGCTTCCTGCGCGAGATGTTCGGCTGGACCAGCGTGCGGGACTACTGGTTCCCGGAAATTCGTTCGCTCGGCGGCGCCGTCGTGCTGTTCTCGCTCGTGCTCTATCCCTATGTGTATCTGGTCTCCAGGGCCGCCTTCATCGAGCAGAATATCTGCGTGCTCGAAGTGAGCCGTCTGCTCGGCTGCACGCCCTGGCAGGCGTTCCGGCGCATCGCGCTGCCGCTGGCGCGCCCGGCGGTGGTCATCGGCGTCATCCTGGCCCTGATGGAGACCCTGAACGATCTGGGCGCGGTCGAGTTCTTCGCGCTGCGGACCTTCACCGTCGGCATCTTCGATGTCTGGATGAATATGGGCAATGCGGCCGGGGCTTCCCAACTCGCCCTCGTGCTGCTGATCGTCATAGCCGGCCTGATCTGGGCCGAGCGCGCCGCCCGTCGGCGACGGCGGTTCCACCATACGAGCGGGCGCTACCGGCGCCTCAACCCGCCGCGCCTGTCCGGCTGGGCGGCTGCGGGCGCCTTCCTGGCCTGCGGGCTTCCGGTACTGCTCGGCTTCCTGCTGCCGTCGTCCCTGCTGGCCTGGTATGCGGTGACGGCCTGGGAGCCGGGGCAGTTGCCGGAATTCCTCGTCTTCGCGGAGCACAGCCTTACGCTCGCCGGCATAGCGGCGTTGGCGGCTTCGGTCTTCGGGATTGTGCTCGCCTACGGTTCAAGGGCCGGTGCGCCGCCGCTCGCGCAGGGGGCCGCGCGCTTCGTGTCGCTCGGATATGCCGTTCCGGGCGCTGTGCTGGCGCTCGGCGTGATGATTCCGCTGGCCGGGCTCGACCATGCCATCGACGCTGTCGCGCGGGCGGAGTTCGGCGTCTCGACGGGACTTGTGTTCAGCGGGACGCTGTTCGCGGTGTCGGCGGCGCTCACGGTGCGGTTCCTGGCGCTCGCATACGGCACGAGCGATGCGGGTCTTTCCAAGGTGACGCCGAATATCGACAGCGCGGCGCGCACGCTCGGCCACGGCCCCTTCTCGCGGCTCCGGCGGGTGCACCTGCCGATCGTGCGGGGAAGCGTGCTGACGGGGGCGCTGCTGGTGTTCGTCGACACGATGAAGGAGCTGCCGATGACGCTGATCCTCAGGCCCTTCAACTACGAGACCCTAGCGACCAACGTCTATCAGTTCGCCTCCGACGAGTTTCTGGAGGAATGTTCGCTCTCGGCGCTCGCCATCGTGCTGGCCGGTGTTTTGCCGGTGGTGCTGCTGACCCGCATCATCCGCCAGTCCCGCGCCGGCGAGGAGCTGATTCCTCACCGGACCGACGGACCGTAGCGCCGCCGCTATTCCGCTTCCCGTATCCGGTCCCTGAGGGCGCGCCAGACTCGCTCCGGGGTTGCGGGCATCTGCACGTCGGGAGCGCCGGCCGATGCGAGCGCGTCGGCCACCGCGTTCATCGTCGCGGGCAGGGCGGCCGTCGTGCCGCTTTCGCCCACACCCTTGACGCCCAGCGGATTGGTGAGGCAGGCCGTCGGGCGCCGCTCCAGCGCGAAGGACGGAATGTCGGCCGCGCGGGGCAGGGCATAGTCCATGAAGGAGCCGGAGAGGAGCTGGCCCGAATCCGGGTCGTAAACCATGTGCTCCATCAGCGCCTGCCCGATGCCCTGCACGATGCCGCCGTGCAGCTGGCCCTCCAGCAGCATCGGGTTCACGACGGTGCCGGCATCGTTGACCAGGCTGTACCGCTCCAGGAAGACCTGGCCGGTCTCCGGGTCGATCTCCACTTCCGCCACATGGGTGCCGTTCGGAAAGCTGTAGGTGCGCGCGTTGAAATGGCCGGCGGCGCCCAGCCCCATATCCATGTCCTCGCCGAGAAATGTCGGATTGAAGCTGGCTGCCGCCACCTCCCGCAACCCGACCCGCCTGTCCGTGCCGACGACCTCGAAGGCGCCCTGTTCGAAGGCGATGTCGTCCTCGCTCGCCTCCAGCATCGCGGCGGCGATGAGCCGGCCCTTCTCGACGATGCGCTCGCTCGCGCGGACCATCGCCGCGCCGGCCACGGTGGTGACGCGCGAGCCGCCCGCCCCGCTGCCGCGCCCGACAATGTCGCTGTCGCCGGTCAGCACGCGGATGGCGTCCACCGGCAGCCCCAGCCGGTCGGAGGCGATCTGCGAGAAGGTGGTCGCGAAGCCCTGGCCGTTGCTGGAGGCGGTGAGCGTGACGGTCAGCAGCCCCTCCTCGTCGAAACGCATCGTCACCCGCCCGTCCTTGTAGCCGTCGGGCTCGGTGTAGGAGGCGAAGCCGAAGCCGCGCAGGCGCCCGGCGGCCTCGCTGGCCTGCCGCCTTCCCGCGAAGCCGGCGCGCTCGGCGAGTTCGAGCGCGGCGTCGAGATTGCCGGCGAAATCCCCGCTGTCATAGACGAGTCCGGTCGGCGTGCGCCAGGGCATCTCGTCCGGACGGATCATGTTGCGCCGGCGCAGTTCGGCCGGGTCGAGGCCCAGCCGGCGCGCGGCCTCGTCCACCAGCCGCTCGACGACATAGCCGTATTCCGGCTTGCCCGCGCCCCGGTAAGCGGTAATCGGTGTCGTGTGGCTGAGGCGGCAGACCGTTTCGGCGTGGACCGCCGGGATGCGGTACACATTGGCCAGCATCCGGGAGCCGCCGTCCGTCGGGATGACAGGGCCCGCGCCCGTGGCGTAGGCGCCGAGGTCGGAGAGGGTCGAGGTCCGGATCGCCAGGAACCGCCCGTCGGCGTCCAGCGCGAGTTCGGCCACCGTGTCATGGTCGCGGGCGTGATAGTCCGAGAGGAAGGACTCGCTGCGCTCGTCGATCCATTTCAACGGCCGCCCGAGTTGCCGGGCCGCCGCGGCGAGCAGGATCTGTTCGGCGAAGATGCCGTTCTTCATGCCGAAACCGCCGCCCACATCGGGGGTGATGACGCGCACATCGGCGCGCGCCGCGCCGAGCGCGCGGGCCAGCCCTTCCTGCACCTGCCCCGGTCCCTGGGTCGGCGCGATAACCGTGTAGCGCCCGTCGCGCGCGTCCCATTCGGCGAGCGCGCCCCGCGTTTCCAGCGGCGCGGCGCTGATCCGGTTGTTCGCGAGGCTCATCCGGATCCGGTGCGCGGCCCCTGCGAACAGCGCCTCGACCCCGGCGGCGTCGCCTCTCGCCCACTCGAACAGCGTTTCGGTCTCGTTTGCTGGAAGGGGCCGGTAATCGACGATGACGGCCTCCGCCATGTCGCGCGCCGCGGCGGCAGTCTCCGCCACCGCCATGGCGACGATCTCTCCGGTGTAGCGCGTCCGTTCGCGCGCCAGCGCAGGGAAGGGCGGCGGCGCCAGTGGCGTCCCGTCCCGGCATCGAACCGGCGAGCGATTGTCGAGCGGCCCCGTTTCGAGGCTGTCGCGCAGCAGGGCGACCGCGCCCGGCAGCTGCAGGGCCGCGCTGCCGTCCACGCCCCGGATATCGGCATGGGGATAGGGCGAACGCACGAAGCACACCCATGCCTGGCCGGCAAGGTCGATATCGTCGATGAAGCGGCCGCGCCCGGTGAGCAGCGCCGCGTCCTCGATACGCGGAAGGCTTTCCCCGATCACCGCATGCGCCCGCGAAGGAAGGATCCGGCCCGTGCGATGGCCTCCCCGGCCTCGTCCAGCACCGGCGCGAACAGCTGCCAGACATGCATCATGTCATGGGCGACGTCGAGGCTGACATCGACGCCTGCCGCGCGGGCGCGTTCGGCGAGCCGGAGCGAGTCGTCCAGCAGCACTTCCGCCGTGCCGACCTGGACCAGCAGCGGCGGCAGGCCCGCGAGGTCGGCGTAGATCGGCGCGGCGAGCGGCGCGCGCGCATCGGCTCCGGCCAGATAGCGCTCCGAGAACCAGAGCAGCATGTCGTGGTTCAGGGTCGGGTCCTCGGCTTCCTTGGCCGCCATCGAGGCGCCCACGCCCTCCATGTCCACCCAGGGCGACAGGCAGAGCCCGGCCGCCGGCATCGGCTGGCCGCGATAGCGCAGCGCGACCAGCGCGGCGACGGTGAGCCCGCCGCCCGCCGAGTCGCCCGCAATCGAGAGCCGGCCCGGCGCAAAGCCCTCGTCGAGCAGCCAGCAATAGGCGGCGACCGCATCATGCACCGCCGCCGGGAAGGGATGTTCGGGCGCCAGGCGGTAGTCGAGCAGCAGCACCTTCGCTTTCGACGCGGCCGCCAGGTTGTAGGCCAGGTTGCGGTGCGAGTCGCAGGAACCGATGACATAGCCGCCGCCATGCAGGTAGAGCACCGCCCGGTCCGGCAGGCAGCCCGGCGCGGCAATCCATTCGGCGTAGCGGCCGGCAACGGTCACCGGCGTGACATCCGCCTCCGCCGGAGCGGGGAACCGCTCGCCCACTTCCGCGATGCGCTCGCGCATTTCGGGCACGGTCGGGTTCTCCGGCTTGCCGCGTTCCCGAAGCAGGGTTTTCAGGGCCGCCAATTGCTCGGAACTCATCTGGGCGCCGCCTCCATCGTGCTGTGCTGGCTCGTAACCTAGACCGTTTCCGCGCGGCGCAGAAAGGTTCTAGAGTGCGCCGTTCGAATATGAGAGGGAGACAGGCTGCCATGCCGGTTGCCATCGTAACGGGCGCGGGGACCGGCGTCGGCCAGGCCGCGTCGGAAGCCCTGCTGGGCGCGGGCTACCAGGTGGCGCTCGCCGGGCGGCGCACGGAGCCGCTCGAGGAAGTCGCGGCGCGCTGGCCGGGGAGCACACTGGTGCAATCGACCGATGTCGGCGACGAGGCGCAGGTGAAGGCGCTGTTCGAGGCGACGATCGCCCGCTTCGGGCGGGTGGACCTGCTGTTCAACAACGCCGGTTCCGGCGCGCCTCCGGTGCCGCTGGAGGAGTTGACGCTCGCGCAGTGGCAGGCGGTGGTGGATGCCAATCTCACGGGCAGCTTCCTCTGCACGAGGGAAGCCTTCCGGGCGATGAAGTCGCAGGACCCGCCGGGCGGGCGGATCATCAACAACGGCTCGATCTCCGCCCATGTGCCGCGCCCCAACTC
>JAJEAZ010000641.1 GCA_022824105.1 Alphaproteobacteria bacterium | reverse complement strand
TGTCAGGGCATGGTGGCCAGGATCAGCTGGGCCAGCCACGGCAGGACGAGCACCGCCAGGACGGCCCCGCCGATCAGCTTGATCCATCTGAGCTCGGTCTTGAGTTCCGTTTCCAGCCTCGTGATGTCGGTCTTGAGCATGACGATATCCGCCTTGGTCGCGACGCCGCCGGTCACGCCGTCCTTGATCGCCGTGGTGATCGCAGCGGCCTGGCGCTCCTCGATGCCGCTTTCGCGCAGGAGCCGCGCGGTCGCCATGGTGTCGAATGGAATGTCGGTCATTTTCCGTGCCGCTCCCGGCCATGTCCGGCCTTCATTCATCATCATATGCGCCCTGCCCTGCGCGGGGTCAAGCCATGACGGCGCGCCGCTTCATCGACGTCCTCAACTGGGGCGCCCTCGTTGCTCCCGGCGTGATGGCCTGCAAGGACGGGTCGCTGCTGGCGGGCTGGGAGGCTGCAGGCATCGACACGGAGAGCCTGGAACCCGACGCGCTGGCCGGGCGGCTGTGGCACATCGGCCGCGGGTTGTCGCTGATGGCCGACGGGGAGACGGTCTGGTCCGTATTCGAGCGCCGGCCCTGGGTGCCGAAGGCCGAACCCGCGAGGACGGGCCACGAGGCGCTGGACGCGCTGGCGATTGAATCGCACCTGATGCTCGCCTCGGAAGGCGTGACCTGGAGCGACCGGCTGCTCCTGTTCCTCGGCTGGATGCCGGAGACGCCGGGCACGCTGGGGGAGGCGCTTGCGGGATTTGACGAGGCGCTGCAGGACATGGAGAGCCGACTCGGCGGCGTCCTCGGGCTCGATCGTCTCGTGCCGGACGGTCCGGGGGCGCCCTGCCCGTTCTGCGGCGCGCTGGCGCGCCTCCTGGGCCAGTCGCGGACCGCGCCCCGCTTCGGGGAGCACGACCTGCCCGTGGGGCTTGACATGCTGCTCGGGGCCGGGGTTCTGCAGTCCCGCCGCACGGGGCCGTTGACGCTGGACGGGCGCGCCGTCGCGGTCCTGGCGCTGGAGGGCCTGCCGGTCACCTACGGGATCTCACCGTTCGAGCGCTTCCAGGACCTGCCCTGCGAATTCGCGTGGGTCACGCGGTACGAGGCCACGTCGGCGGCGACGGCGCGCGGGTCCGTGCGGAGACGGCAGCGCTTCTGGCTGCAGGGTTCCGCCGATCTCGTCGCCAACGTCGCCGGCGAAGGCGGCGGGCGACGCGACCTCTACGGCGACGCGATGGCCGAGAGTCTGGATCCGATGCTGGCCCGCATCTCGCGCGGCGACGAGGGCCACGGCTACCACGTCTCCGTCTTCCTGCTGCAGGGCGAGAGCCGCGCCGCGTTGGCCCCGTCGCTTTCGCTGCTCCGGTCGGCCGCGGACGACGGGCATTACGGGTTGCGGGAGGAGCGCGTGAACGCGGTTCCGGCGCTCATGTCCGCCCTCCCCGGCCACACGACCGTGAACTCCCGCCGCGCCTTGCTGCGCGCACAGGCGATGGCGGACCTCATGCCGGTCCGGTCGATCTGGCGCGGGCGCGCGACGTGCCCCTCGCCGCGCCTGCCGGAAGGTACGCCCGCGCTCCTGGAGGCCCGGGCCCGGACCGGCGAGCACGTCCACGTCAACCTGCACGACGGCGACGTCGGCCACACGCTGATGTTCGGACCTACGGGTGCGGGCAAGTCGGTGCTGCTCGGCCGCATCGCGGCGGCCTGGCTCCGCTACCCGGACGCCCAGGTGATCTGGTTCGACCGCCAGCGATCGAGCGCGCATGCCTGCGCGGCGCTCGGCGGCACCTTCATGGAGCCTGGCGTGCCGGGATCGAGCGGCATCGCGCCATTCGCCCGGCTTGGACGCCTTGGCGCCGCGTGGGGCCTGTCGTGGCTGACGGCGCTTGTCGAGGCCGGACTTGGCCGTCCCGTGTCGCCGGACGAGGCGGCGGAGATTCGCGGTGCGGTCGAGTCGCTGAGGACTGCCCCACGCCCGACGCTTCGCAACGCCTGGGAGTACGTTCAGTCCCGGCCGCTCCGGCAGGTGCTTGAGGCCTGGCTCGAGGGTCCGGAAGCCGGAATGTTCGACGAAGACGAGGTGGACCTGGGCGCGGCGCTGGAGGCGTCGGCGCTGACGGTGTTCGAGACGCATACGCTTTTCGAAGCCCGCCCCGACGTGACGATGCTCTCGATGGACTACGTGTTCGCGGAGACGGACCGGCGCTTCGACGGGCGGCCGACGCTCGTGGTGCTGGACGAGGCGTGGTCGTTCTTCGCGCATCCGCTCTGGGTCGACAGGCTGCGGTCCTGGCTGAAGGAAGGCAGGAAGCTGAACGTCGCCGTGCTGATGGCGACGCAGTCCGTTTCGGACGCGGCGCGCAGCGCCTTGACGGAGGACCTGCTGGAGAGCTGCCCGACGCGGCTTTTCCTGCCGAATCCCGAGGCAGAGACGCGCGCGGCCCGCGAGCACTACGTCGCACTGGGGCTGGATCCTGCGCAGGTCGGGCTGGTGGCGCGGATCGCGCCGAAGCGGGAGCTGTATCTCGTCCAGCCCGGCGGACGACGGGTGATCAGCCTGCCGTTGGGTCCCGCCGCGCTCTCGATCCTTGGCCGTACCGGCGCCGATGACAGCGCCCGCGCGCTGAAGCTCCGGCCCGGGAATCCCGACTACTGGAAGGAGGACTTCACGAATGACACCGGAATCGACCTTGGCCGCCCGCGTGACGCGGCCTGACGCGCGCGCGTCCCGGGCGGCGCGCACGCTGGCGCTGGCCGTCGGCGTGGCCGTTGCGCCGCTCGCCGTTGTGGCCGGCGGCCTCACGGGCATGGCGACGGAGTGGACCCAGCTTGCGAACAACGCCGAGCTTGGCCGCCTGCTGGGAATCGAGACGCGATCCCTGGCGACGGAAACGAAGAGCCTTGCCGTCGAGACGCGGCAGCTCGAGACGGAACTGCAGGCGTTGGAAATCATGCGGCGCAACGTGAAGAAACTGCCGGGCCGCTACGTCGGCAACGTGATCGAGCCGGTCCTTCGTCTCCGCCGCATCGCGGGCCAGGCCGGCAGCATCGCGGTGGACGGCCGCAGCGTCGACGCGTTCCTGCGTTCGGACCTGATCACGGATCCGCTCTACGACCGCCGCGGCCTCGACCGCGCCGATCTTTCTGCAAGCTACGACGACTGGAGCGCGCGATGGGGCTCGTCGATGGAGACGAACCTGCGGCAGACCGGCATGACGCTGGAGGACGTGGAGACGGAAGCGCGGCTGATCGAGCGGATCCAGTCGCAGATGGGCAGCGAGGAGGGCCAGTTGCAGGTCCTCCAGGGCGCCAACCTCGTGGCGGCATCGATGGCGCGGCAGCTGAACGATCTGCGGCGGATCACGGCGACGCAGTCCGAGCAGACCACCATCGCCTGGGCGCGGCGCCTGAACGAGATGGACCGTGCCGAGGCGGTCACCCGTGTCCGCCAGGAGCAGATCGAGGAGTCACGGCAGCGGCTCCGCAACGCGCCGCGCGGACGGTCATTGAACGACATCTTCCGGGTCGGGGAGCGGTGAGCGTGCGGATGCAGTTCCTGGTCATGCGCGCTCCGCTGGCGGCGAGCGCCGCCGTCATCCCGCTCGTTTTGTCTCTTTGGCCCGGTACGGCGCTGGCCCAGGCGAGCGCCCTGGACAGCGCGGCCGAATCCCTTGAGATCGTGCTCAGCCATGGGGGCGAGAGGCTTCGCGACTGGACACAGTCGCTGCTCCTCTTCCTGCTCGTTCTGGACTTCGTCTGGCGGGGCGGCAAGTGGCTGCTGACCGGCCAGTCGATCGCGGCGTTCGCTGAGGCGATGCTCTACACGATCGGGATCGTCTCCCTGGCATGGGGATTCACGGTCGCGGGGCCGGAGGTGGTAGGCTGGATCGCCGAGGAGGCGACCGCGCTTGCGACCGGCGGGCAGTCGGGCATCGAGGACCAGCTCACGCCCTCCGGGATCATGTCGGCAGGGATCGACCGCACCCAGCAATGGATCGCGGCGGTGAGGGCCACGGATCCGGTGAGCTGGGCGTTCTTCGTGTGCGCCTTCATCTCGCTTGTCGTGCTGGCGGCGGAGCTGGCGATGGTGATCCTCGTCTATGCCGAGCTGTTCCTGGTGGGGCTGGTCGGAATCGCCACGCTCGGCTTCGCGGGACTGACCCAGACCCGCAGCATCGCGTCGCGCTATGTCATGGCGCTGGTCGGCAAGGGCTTCAAGCTGCTCACGCTGCTCATGGTGGTGGACGCGACGCATCGCGTGGCGTTGCGCGTCGTGGACACCTCCATGGTCAGGCCCTTGGCCGAGTGTCCGGACGTGTTCATTGACCTCGGTGCGGGGAACATTTGCCATCAGGTCACGTCGGTTTCGCTGGAAGGCGTGCTGAGCGCGATGCTCATGCAGGTCGTCGGCGGCGTGCTGGTCATTCTTCTTCCCGGCGCGGTGGAGAAGCTCGTCGGCGGTTCCTCCGTCGGCGACATCGCCGGCACCGGCGGAAAGATGGTCGCGGGCGCAGCGGCGGCCGGAATGATGACCGGCGGGGCCGCGGCGCTGGGCGCGGCCGGCGGGGCCGCAGCCCCGGTCGCGAGCAGTGCGGCCCGGGTCGCCAGTGCCGGGGGCTCGTTCGGCGTGAAGGAGACTGCGAAGGCAGCCCTTACGGGAGGTCTTCAGGGCGGCGTGAACTGGGGATCCCTCGCGAAGAGCGGCAAGTTGACGAACGAGCTCGGCAGACGGCTCAGGAGCGGCGTCAACAACATGGGCGCGGGGAAGGGAAGCGAAGGGGGCGGCCAGTAATGCCGTGCTTCGACAGCTTGCCGGCCGTGTTCCTCAAGATCGCGCCCGTCCAGATAGCGGTGGGGTTCGCCCTGGCCATCCTCTTGGCGGGCCTGCAGCGTCATCGGCGCAGGGCGCGGAGCGAAGGCAGCCTGGCGAAAGGCGACGGGGTGCCGGTGCGTGGACCGGACGTCCCGGTCGGGACCCGCGAGCCGAATGGAGTCGACCATTGGGCGATGGCGAATGCCGGCGGGCGGACACGGCCCGGGAAGCGGGTGAAATCCGCGCCGCCCAGCGGGAACGGCGGCAAACGCGTTCGGGCCAGGATCGAGACCTGGGACCGGTGCGTACGTTCCCTTGGCGCGGTGACCTGCGAAGGGAGGGACATCGGCGCTTGGCTGGTCGCCGAGGGCCACGCGATCGCGGGCTGGGGTGGCCCATGCAGGACCGCTGAACGTGAAACGCAAACGACGCGGAGATCCAGGATTGTGCATGAAGGGAACATCGCCCCGGGCATCCGGCGGCGTGGCAATGGCATTGACTTAAGGAATCGGCGCTGTTGACTTAACGGGACGTGGAAGGTCCTTCACCGGAAGGCGTTTTTTCCGCTTGTCTTGCGTGGTTCAGCTGGCGGCGGCGACCTTCCCCTTTCGCGACCATTTGTTTCTG
>JAJEAZ010000586.1 GCA_022824105.1 Alphaproteobacteria bacterium | reverse complement strand
AGGCTCTCGCCGACCATCGGGTAGAAGAGGCTCGCAATCTTCATGCTGTCCGGGTCGCGCCCGTGGGCGGCGCAATCGTCCTTCAGCGCCTTGTAGGCGGGCTTCGCCGCTTCGAGGCTCGGATAGGCGACGAAGATGAGTTCCCCCCAGCGCGCCGCGAAGCGCCGGCCCCGCCCGGACTGGCCGGCCTGAATGACCACCGGATGGCCCTGGGCCGAGCGCGGCACGGTGAACGGCCCCCGCGACTTGAAGAACTCGCCCTCATGGTCGAGCCGGTGCACCTTGCCGGGGTCCGCGAAGACGTTGTTGTCCTGGTCCAGCACCAGCGCATCGTCGTCCCAGGCGTCCCAGTGGCCGTGAACCACCTCCATGAACTCGTCCGCCCGGTCGTAGCGCAGGTCATGGGCGGTCACGCCCTCGCGCCCCATGTTGAGCGCCTCGTTCTCGTTGACGGAGGTGACGACGTTCCAGGCCGCGCGGCCGTCGGACATGAGGTCGAGCGTCGAGAACAGGCGCGCGACGTGGAACGGGTCGTAATAGGTGGTCGAGCAGGTGGCGCCGAGGCCGAGCCGCTCCGTCGCCATGCCCATCGCCATCAGGGTCACGATGGGGTCCATCTTCACGCAGCGTATGCCGTGCTCGACCGTGTGCGCATGGTCCTTGCCGAACATGTCCGGCATGGCGAGGCGGTCGTCGAAGAAGCCGATATCGAACTTGCCGTGCTCCAGCAGCCGGGCGAGGTCGCGGTAATAGTCGGCCGACATGAAGTCCAGCCGTGCGTCCGGATGGCGCCAGGCGGCGGGCAGGGTCGAGCAATTCTGCGCCTGGAGGAAGGCGACCAGGGCGATCTGGCGGTCGGGTTTTCGGCTCATCTTTCTCGGCTTCTGTCTCCGGTGTTTCCCTTTCAGCCTGCCGTCATTCGCGAACGCCGTCCAGCCGCCTCCGCCCCGAACAGGGCGCGGCGCCAGCGGAACGCGATCAGCGCCGTGCCGGCGAGGCCCGCAAGCGCATAGCCCAGCACCGTCGCCCGGTAGCCGATGGTCTCGATCAGGACGCCGCCGAGCGGGATCCCGACGGCCATGCCGTAAACCGCGAGCATGCGCACGCCCATCACCATGCCCCGGAGCCGCGGATTGCTGCGGCGGAGCAGGAACGCGGTGAGGCCGATCATCGCCATGCCCTGAACGATCCCCACAGCGGCCATCACCGCCATGCCGGCCTCTTTCACGCTCATCTGCGAAAAGACCGCGAGCAGCAGGTACCAGAGCGCGACGCCCGCGAACACGGCGCCGACCGGGGACCGGCGCGGGCCGCCGCCCACGGCCATGGCGAGGGAGCCGACGAGCGCGCCGGCGGCGTAGCTTGCGAGAAGGTGCGAGAGGCCGGCGGCGTCCAGCCCGTAAACCTCCCGCGCGGCATAGGGCATCAGCCCGCTGGAGACGGGGAAGCCGCAGAAGTTGACCAGGAAGGCCAGCCACATGGCCGCCATCAGCGCGGGCGTGCGCCGGATGTACCGGAAGCCGACCCTGAGTTCCGCCAGCATGGACGGGCCCTTGCCGCCCGGACGCGCGCGCCGCCCGCCGACGCCGAAGCTGAGCACGAAGGCCGCAAGGTAGAAGGCGCCGACGACAAGGTAGGCGGGGCCGATGCCGAGCGACTCGAACAGCGTCGCTCCGATCAGTGCGCCTCCGATGCGCGCCAGGTCCTGCGCCATGCGCGAGAACCCTATGGCGTTCACGAGCAGCCGGTCGGCCATGGTGTCGCCGACCAGCGCGTTGCGCATCACCAGGTCGGAGGGGCGGACCAGCCCGGCGAGCGCGGCGATGGCGAACACCGAGGTGGGGTCGAGCCTGTCCGTGAGGCCGAGGCCGGCCAGACAGCCCGCAAGCAGCAGGTAGAAGCCGCGCATGGCCGCGATCATGGTGCGCCGGCCGATCCGGTCGGCAAGCGAGCCCATTGCAGGCGCGAGCAGCGTGCCGAGGAACTGGAGCGCAGCGAAGGACGTCTGGAGGATCACCGAGTCGGTCGCGACCAGCACGAACCAGTTGAGGATCAGCGTCTCCATCTCGAAGGCGAGCGAAGTGGCGAGGTCGCCCGGCCACTGGAACCGGAAGCTGCGCACGGCGAAGGGCGCGAACACGCCGCGCGGCGGAGAGGAGCGCTCAACCTGCATTTCGGAAATCGGTTTCTCTCCGGCCCGGCGCGGCCCCGGTCGGCTTCATGCTACCTTGCGTGTCAATGACAGACGAGAACGACCGCCTTGTCGATGCGATAACCGGCATTCTGCCGCCGCTGCTGAATGCGCTGGACGGCCTCGAATTCGCCGCCCGCAACCTCCATCCGGAGGGGCTGGAGCGGCTGTGGTCGATCCTTTCCCCGCTCGACGAAGCGCTCCGCAATGCCCGTCCGGCGCTGGAGGAAGCCGCCTGGCCGGAGCGGCTCGACGGTCCCCGGCAGGCGCTCTCCGGCAGCGCGGACACGGCGCTCGATGCGCTGGCGCGCATGGAGGTGGCGGGCGGAACGGGAGACATGCAGGAGGCGCTGCGCGGTACGCGCGCCCGCGCCCCGGCGCTGGAATATCTCTATCCACTCGCGCCCATGCTGCCGCCGGTCAACAAGTTCTTCCTGGAGCCATCGGCGCGCGGGGATGAGGAGCGGCTGGAGCGGCTCGCCCGGCCCTCCCGGCCGGAGCCGGGCGTCACGCATTTCGGCAACGGGCGCGGCGAGCGCGGCGGCTGGTCGCTGTTCGTGCCGGAAGACCTCGACCCGGAGGAGCCTGCGCCGCTGGTGGTGGCGCTGCACGGCGGCGGCGGGCACGGGCGGCTGTTCCTGTGGAGCTGGCTCCGGGCCGCGCGCACGGCGGGCGCGATCCTCGCCGCGCCGACCTCGACCGCCCGGACCTGGGCGCTGATGGGCGACGACCGCGACACGCCGCGCCTGCTGGAGATCGTTGCGCAGATAAGGGAGCGCCACGGCGTGGACCCGGCGCGGCTGCTGCTGACCGGCATGAGCGACGGCGCGACCTTCAGCTATGTCTCGGCCCTGCCGTCGGACGGACCCTGGACGCACCTGGCCCCCTTCGCCGGGACCTTCCACCCCATGCTGCTGGAATTCGTGGACGCCGGGAGGCTGACGGGGCTGCCCATCTACCTCGCGCACGGCGCGCTCGACTGGATGTTCCCGGTCGGCATAGCGCGCACCGCCCGCGACGCCTTCTCGGCGCGCGGCGCGGCCGTGACCTATCGCGAACTGCCGGACCTCGCCCACGCCTTCCCGACCGAGGAATGCGCTGCCGTGCTCGCTTGGCTGAAGGAGACGCCCGCTGCCGGCGGTGCCGGGTGATGGGATTTCCCTCCGATAGGGGTTATCGTTCCGAGGCAGGCAGGCGGAGGCGCTGCACGGCCCCGAAGGAAGCCCAGGAAACGGAAGACCGGCATGAGTGAACCAGCCAGCGAAACGGCCCCGGAGAGCATGCGCCTCGGCGTGTTCCACTACATGCAGCCTTCGGCGGAAACGTCCCTTTACCGCAACGGCAGGGTGCTGACCCGGCGCGACCGGGACGGCAGCGACAGCGGCCGGGTGGGCGTCGATCTGGAGGAGCGCGAGATGGCGGTCCTCGATGCGCGCTCGCTCCCGCTTTCCGGGCAGCCGACGCTCGCCGCCAACGGGTTCGAGCTGGTCCGGCAGCCGATGGCGGACCCGGACCTGGATTTCCTCGACCATGAGGCGGTCGTGCGCGCCTACTATCCGGAATGCGCCGGGATCGTGCAGGCGGCGACGGGGGCGGCAACCGTGGCCGCCTTCGACCACAATGTCCGCTCCGCCACCGGCAAGTCCGGCCAGCAGCGTATCGCCGGCGGCCAGCAGGTGCAGGGGCCGGCCCATCTGGTGCATGGCGACTACACGCTGACCAGCGCCCCGCAGCGCCTCCGCGACCTCGCCCGGCCGCCGACCCTGAACGACACCTACCGCACGGCGCTGCCCGAGGGCGCGACGCTGCTGGACGGGCAGGCGGTGGAAGAGGCGGTGGAGAGCGGGCGCTTCGCGATCGTCAATGTCTGGCGCAACATCGCCCGCGAGCCGGTGGCGACCCGGCCGCTCGCGCTCTGCGACGCCGCGAGCGTGCGGCCCGACGAGCTGGTCGTCTTCGAAATCCACTATGGGGACCGCGTCGGCGAGAACTATTTCGCCAAGCACGACCCGCGCCACCGCTGGGTCTACTGGTCCGCCATGACCCGCGACGAGGCGCTGCTCATCAAGCAGTGGGACTCGGCGGGCGAACTGGCGCGCTCCGAAGGCGCCAGGGCCGACGCCGAGGGCGCGGACGGGCCCTGCACCTTCAGCTTCCACAGCGCCTTCGAGGACCCCGCAACCCCGCCCGACGCCCCCGACCGCTGGAGCATCGAAGTCCGCTGCGCCGTGCTCTACGGGTGACGGGGGGCGGCGCGGGGGTGCCGGCGTGCCGGGAGGATCCCCCGCCGGAAGCGGCGGATGGCGGGCCGGATGGACGCTGGAACCGGACCGCCTTTCGCTCAGGCCTCCCAGAGCATCCTGACGGGCATCGCAAAAAGCCCGGGGCCCGTTTGCTGAATGCGCTCGCCGTCGTGCAGGACGATCCCGCAGGCGAACCTGTCGCCCACGGTCTCCTTCAGGCGCTGCAGTCCCCTGAAATCCCGGGGATGCGCAGTCGCCCTCGCCTTGACCTCGACTCCTACTATGGTGCCCGGCGAACGCTCCAGAACCAGATCGACCTCCACGCCGTCCTTGTCGCGATAGTGAGTGACGGTCGTCATTTCGTCCGAGAGAGCGGCGGCCTTGGCGATCTCCCCATGCACGAAACTCTCAAGAAGCGGTCCCAGCTTCTGGCGGTCCCGCGAGATGTCCGCAGCTTCCGTCCGCAGCAGCGCCGCAAGCAGACCTGAATCCAGAAACTGGAGCTTTGGCGTTCTGACCAACCGCTTCAGTTGGCTGCTGTGCCAGGCGCGAACGCGGCGGATCAGAAACATGTGCTCCAGCAGCACCAGCCAGCGGTCCACGGTCTTGCCATTGACACCGAGGCGCGCGCCAAGGCCGGACATGTTGAGCAATTGGCCTGCCGAGACGGCCGCATGGTCGATCATACGGACCATTTCATCCCGTTTCCCGACAGGCGCGATATCCGGGACATCGCGTTCGGCGAGCGCCCGCGCATAGGCGCGCAGCCAGGAACGCCGCCGGGCCGCGGCGGCGCGGCCGAGCGCTGCCGGATAGCCGCCGGCAATGACCCGTTCGATCAGATCGGCCGTCGGCCCCGTCTCCTCGATAGCCGGAAACTCGCCGGCAAAGGCCCGGTCGAGGAAGCGCGGCGGAGCGGCGCCGGCGATCTCGGCTTGGGAGAACGGCAGCAGCTCGATGGTCTCGACGCGCCCGGCTAGGGAATCCGGGGAAATCGCGCCCCTGAACAAATCGACCGAACCCGTGATCAGATAGCGTCCGGGGTCGGGACGCTCGTCGACTTCCTTCTTGAGCGCCAGGATCAGGTTGGGAGCGCGCTGGATTTCATCGATCGCCGCGCTTCGCAGTCCCCGGACGAAGCCGGCGGGATCGTCTTGAGCGAACCGCCTGGATTGGGCATCGTCCAGGGAAATGAAGGCCCGGCCCTCGCCATCGGCGATCCGCCGGACAAGCGTCGTCTTGCCGGACTGGCGCGGCCCCACAATGGCGACGATGCGGGTGTCGGTGAGCGCCAGGCGAACGGGTGCCTCGGCGTGCCGCGCCACGAAGGTTCCGGAGGAAAGCGTCCAATTTGGCATAGCTTATCGTCCAATTCGGAATTATCGTCCGTCCAATCCGGAATATAACGCCGCGCGGTCCGGCAGTCACTCTTGAATCCCGTGCATGCTCGCGGGTCCGTCCACCCGCAAGGTTTGCGCGGCGACGGGAAGCCGCTACGCTCCTCGCCAGCGAGGAGGTTTGAGGGCGATGCCGTTCGATCTGGTCGAAGAACATGTGATGCTGCGCGACCTGGTGGCGAAGTTCGTGGACAACGAGCTGATGCCGCTGGAGAAGGCCGTGATGGCGCGCGAGGCGGCGGGCGGGGAAATCCGGCTGACAGACGAGGAACTCAGCCCCCTGCTCGACAAGTGCCGGGAGCTCGGCCTCTGGGCGCTCGACGCGCCGGAGGAGGCGGGCGGCATGAACCTGCCGGCCGTGGCGCTGGTGGGCGTCAATGAGGAGCTCGGGCGCACGATCACCCCCTTCGTCTTCCCGCCCGACTCGCCCAACCTCCACATGCTGCTGGCCGTCGCCGACGAGCGCCAGAAGAAGCTCTACATGGAGCCCTATGCCAGCGGCGAGGCGCATTCCGCCATCGCGATCTCCGAGCCCGGCGCGGGCGGCGACCCGGCCGGCATGACCACCCGCGCGGTCAAGGACGGCGACCACTGGGTGATCGACGGGCGCAAGATCTGGATCAGCCGCGTGCCATACGCCGACTTCACCATCGTCATGGCGCTGACCGACCCGGAGAAACGCGCGCGCGGCGGCATCACCGCCTTCATCGTCGAGAAGGACACGCCCGGCTTCATCGTCGAGCGCGAAATCCCCATGCTCGGCGGCGCGCGCACCTACGAGGTCGTGTTCGAGAACTGCCGCGTCCACGAGCGCCAGGTGCTGGGGCAGGTCGGCAACGGGTTCGGGCCGATGCAGCTTCGCCTGACCGTGCGCCGGCTCCAGATGGGCGCCTGGTGCGTGGGCATGGCGCGCCGCGCGCTCAAGATGCTCTGCGAACATGCCAGCCAGCGCGTGACCTTCGGCGAGCGGCTTGCCGACCGGCAGGCGATCCAGTGGTGGATCGCGGACGGCGCGACCAAGGTCCATGCCTGCTCGCTGATGGTGATGGACGCGGCGATGAAGCAGGACCGGGGCGAGGATGTGCGCACCGAGGCCTCGATGATAAAGGTCTATGCCACCGAGATGGCGACCGAGA
The DNA here is from genome assembly GCA_022824105.1 of Alphaproteobacteria bacterium. Taxonomy (GTDB): domain Bacteria; phylum Pseudomonadota; class Alphaproteobacteria; order Bin95; family Bin95; genus Bin95. Next base: position 607 of record JAJEAZ010000586.1, on the reverse strand, counting down.
TCGTGGACCATGCCCAGCAGGCCTTCGGCGCGATGGGCGTCACACGGGAGCTGCCGCTCCAGCTGATGGCGCAGAAAGTGCGGCTGATGCGCGTCTATGAAGGGCCGAGCGAGGTGCACCGCATGGTCATCGCGCGCCGTATGCTGCGCGCACACGGCTAGGCGCGGGAATGGAGGTCCGCCCGATGCTTGAGATAAGACCGCTTGCGCCGGAGATCGGCGCGGAAGTCACCGGCTTCGACATGGGCGAGCCGCTGGCCGACGAGCTGTTCGGGGACATCCACGCCGCCTGGATGCGCCACAAGGTGCTGGTGTTTCCCGGCCAGCCGGTTTCGGACGAGGCGCTGCTCGCCTTCGGGCGGCGCTTCGGCGAGCTCGAAGTGTTCCACCAGGACATCATCCGCTCGAAGCGCCTGCCGGAGATCTTCCGCGTCTCCAATGTCGATGAAGACGGGAGCCTGATGGCGCCGGACGACCCGGTCCAGCACCAGATTTCGCTCGCCCGGCGCTGGCATACGGACAGCAGCTACCGCGAGAAGCCGTCGGTCGGCTCGCTGCTGCACGGCGTCGAGGTGACGGAGGAGGGCGGCGTGACCATGTTCGCGAAC
>JAJEAZ010000502.1 GCA_022824105.1 Alphaproteobacteria bacterium | reverse complement strand
CCGGTTGCAGCCGCTTCCGCCGCCGGCGAGGCGGAGCGCCCGCCCGTCCTGCGATACGGTCTCGAACGATTGCAAGTCGGCCGCCACCGCTGCCGGGTCCACTCCACCCTGGTGTCATGTTTTGTCATGTTTTGTCATGTTTTGTCATGGTCCGGTCGCCGGCGCGCATGGCGCGGTCGGCCTGCGGCGGCGGGCGCGAGCCTTGCGGCCGGCATCGCCGCCAGTTCGGGGCGGGGTCGGTTGCGGTCATGCGTGCCTCCTTCCAGGCAAAGGGCGGGACGGGGGTGTCCCTGTTTCGCGCGTATCGCGGGCGGGCGCGGGCGGGTGTCGGCGCCGGCGCGGTTCGCGCGCCTGATTGCGCGCGCGAGACGGCGCACGCACCTCTCGCGCTTGCTCACGCCGGGGGCTTTTTCGGCCCCCAGCCGGTTGCTTTCTGCAGAAACGCCGAAAGGCGGCCCCGGGAGCCGCCTCTCTCTACTTTCATTCTACACCATACCGCCAAATGTCAAGCCCGTTCGGGAACAAAAAATGAAAGCATCGGAGATTTTTCATGGAATGCCGGCGACGGGAACCGGAGCGGAGCCGTTTCGGACTGCCCGGCATTCCGGGCCGGGGTGACGGTCGGGGGCGTGCGCCGCGGAGCCGCCGGAACAGATGTGCGATACCAGCGGCCGTTGATGGGAACCCATGACGGCTTCGACGCTTGCCGCCCGATCGCCCTCCTTCGACAGGCTCTTCTACCGGCGGTCGTTGACCGGAACCGATGGCGGAGCCACCTCCACCGTCGCCCCGGCCCCCGAGCCGGGGCGACGATATGGACCGTAGTCTTCCCATGAGTCTGAAGTCGATGCCGTTGGTATTCCGCCATGCCCGGACTTGTTCCGGGCATGGCGGAGGGGCATGACGGGAAGAAGACATGAGTCCCGAATCGAAGCCGCTGGCGTCAAGCTGTTGAAGCCCGGTGATCCGGATGCACGGGATGGTTCGGGGCCCGGAACAGGAAACGCCGCAACAGCGCCGCATAGCCTCTGTAAACATGGCCGCCCGCCTCGGCCATGTAGCGCCCGCGCCCGGCGGAGAACTCCGCCGGTATGGCATGCCAGGGCAGACCGGGGCGGCTGTGGTGGACGACATGCAGATTGTTGTTGAGATAGAGGAGCCGGCTCACCGGCCCGCCCAGCACGATGGCGGTTCGCCGGTCCATGTCTGCAGCGGGATGGTGCTCGGCATAGGACCGCAGCAGGGTCAGCGACAGGCCGGGATAGGCGAACAGGAGGATATAGGCCCCGACGGACAGGTCGGAGGCAAACACGACCCAGCCGAGGACGAGAGCGGCGCCCGGAACATGGCGCAGCCAGACCCCGCCATTGGAAAGGTCGCCGGACCGGGCCCGCCGGAATTCCGAGCGCCACAGGGCAAAGGCGGAGAGCGCCGGCCCGAGGGTCAGGCGGCCGAAGAGCGTCCGGTTGAACCGCAGCAGCAGCCGGCGCGCCCCGCTCATGCGGTCCCAGTCGGCCTGCCCGACGAAATAGGACTCGGTATCCTCAAGCGGATCGGTCAGGGCCCGGCAGGCATGATGCTTCAAGTGGGTGTCGCGGTAGATCTCGTAGGGCATCCACAAGCCGAGCGGCAGCCAGGCGAGCGCCGTGTTGACGCGCGCCGACCGGGTCGGATGTCCATGCACGGTTTCGTGCTGGAGCGAACCGTGCCAGCAGACGATGAAAGCGCCCGCCGGCAACAGCAGCCACCAGGGCAGCGAGCCTGCGTGAAAGGTGAGCAGGACCCATCCGCCATAGATCGCGCCGGCGACGAGCCAGGTCCGCCATTCCCCGCCCTGCCCCGGCTCCTTCCGAACCGGATGCGCCCGCGGATTGTGCGCCACCGAACCCGGATTGCTTGTATCGCCAGCCATCGCGCCAATAGCTCGCTGCCAGCGCGCGGATCGACAATGAGGGAGTTGGCTCGTAAGGTCATATTGTGCGGCAAAATCAAAATTTTGTTGAATAAATCCGCCAGACGTTCCAAACTATCTCCAAACCCGGTGGCATTGGCTTGTGGACAGAAGAGAGGTTTCGCGCCTGTTCCGACTGCGCCTCGTGGAAACGCTGGCGCGGTCGGGACTGTCCCGCTCGGCGCTGGCGCGCCGGGCCGGCATAGACCGCTCGACCTTGTCCCAGCTGCTCTCCGACGACATGGACAGGCTGCCTCGCGCCGACACGGTCGCGGCCATCGCGACGGAGCTTCGCGTCAGCCTCGACTGGCTGCTCGGCCTCAGCCATGTGGAGAGGCTGGGCGCCGACATCCTGCACGAATCGCTCCAGATCGCCGAGAGCGCGCAGACGCCGGTGGACGAGATGCTGGTCCGCTGGTTCGAGGAAGCGGCCGGATACAAGGTGCGCTACGTGCCGACCACGATCCCGGACATCGCCAAGACCGAGGAGGTGCTCCGCCACGAATACCGCTATTTCCGGTCGCGGCCTCCGGACCGCGCCATCAGCGCCTCGCGCGACAAGCTGGAGCATTTCCGGCTGCCGGAAACGGACATGGAGATCTGCATATCCCGGCAGGCGCTGGAGACCCTGGCCGCCGGAGGCGGGATATGGCGCACCTTGGAGGCCCCGGCGCGGCGGCGGCAGCTGGACCGGCTGGCCGAGGTCGTGGACGAGCTCTATCCCGGCCTGCGCATGTATCTCTTCGACGGCCTGACGCATTATTCGGCGCCCTACACGATCTTCGGGCGCCAGCGGGCCGCGCTCTATGTCGGCCAGTTCTACCTGGTGTTCAACACGACGGAGCATATCGCGGTGCTGAACCGGCATTTCGACGACCTCATCCGCGCGGCCGTCGTGCAGCCGGTCGAGCTGGCGCCGTTCCTCGGGCAGCTCAGCGACAGTCTCGGGGGCGGCCCTTGACGGCGCTCACGCGCCAGGCCGGCCTGCCGATGTATGGCGAGGTCGAGTTCCGCCCTGCGGTGCAGCGCTGGTGGTCCGGCCTTGCGGGACACTTGCGGGCAAGGCGCGTTTCGGGCGTGCCCGACCGGCTGACCTGGCCCGAGGACCGCTACGGGCAATGGCGCGCGCCCGATCTTCTGTTCGGCCAGACCTGCGGCCATCCCCTGGTGCACCATCTGGCGCCGGACGTAAGGCTTGTCGCCACGCCCCACTACAGCGCGCCCGGCTGCGACGGCCCCCGTTATGCCGCGCATATCGTCGTCCGCGAGGACGACCGGGCGCGCAGCCTCGGCGACTTGCGCGGCGCGCGGCTGAGCGTGAACGGCGAGGACTCCTACTCGGGCTACCATGTCTGGCGGCGCCTGCTGCCCCGGGGCGAGGATGTGCGGACCTTCTTCGGGGAGGTCGCCGCGACAGGGTCCCACCGCGCCAGCATCCGAAGCGTGGCGGCGGGAGAGGCGGATGCGTGCACGGTCGATTGCGTGACCCACGCCCTGCTGTCGGACTGGATTCCCGGCGCGCTGCGCGGCACCCGCATCCTCATGATCTCGCCGACGGCGCCGGGCCTGCCCTATGTGACCGCCGCCGCGACTTCCGACGAAGAAATCCGGAGGCTGCGGGAAGGCCTGTTCGCCGCCCTGGCGGACCCGGCGCTCCGGCGCGTGCGCGAAGCGCTGCGGCTCTCCGGCGCGAGCGTTCTGGAAGCCGAAGACTACCGGCGGGCCTTCGGACCGGGGCCGTGCGCCGAAGCGGGCGATTGACAAGCCGGCCCGGCAACGCGACTGCTCCGCCGGACCGCTCAACGGAGAAGAGTTCCCCATGCCCGAACCAAGCGTCTGCCCCCGCCGGTCGTTCATCTTCACGCCGGGCCTGCGCCCCGAAATGTATCCAAAGGCGCTTGCCACCGGGGCGGACATCGTCTGCGTCGAGCTCGAGGACGGCATCGCGCCGAAGGACAAGGCGGCCGCGCGCGCCAATGCGATGAAGCTCTTCGAGAGCCCGCAGGCCGATGACGGGGTCGAGCGGGTCGTGCGCATAAACTCGCTGCGCGAGGGCTTCGGCATGGCGGACGTCCAGGCCGTGCTGGCGACCGACACGCCGCCGCCCGCACTGATGCTGCCCAAGGTGCGCACGCCGGACGAGGTGGCGCTGCTCGACGACCTGCTGACCGAGCGCGGCCACACAACCCGCCTGCATGTCATCATCGAGACCAATGCCGGGCTGGAGGCGGCCCATGAAATTGCGCATTCGAGCCCGCGCATCGACGCGCTGTTCTTCGGCGGCGTGGACATGGCCGCGGAGCTTCGCTGCGAGAACGCATGGGAGCCGCTGCTCTATGCCCGCTCGCGCGTGGTCCATGCCGCCGCCGGCGCGGGGCTGGACGCCATCGACGTGCCCTGGCTCGACCTGGAGGACCCGGACGGCATGGAGCGCGCCGCCGTCCAGGCGCGGGAGCTCGGCTTTTCGGGCAAGGGCGCGGTGCATCCCCGCCAGATCGCGGCGCTCAACGCCGTGTTCACCCCCTCGGCCGAGCGGATCGCGCGGGCGCGGCGCATCATCGCCGGGTTCGAGGCCGCCGACACGGGCCTGGTGGTGATCGACGGCAAGCTCATCGAGAAGCCGGTGCTGCGCGAGATGCACCGCATCGTCGCCATCGCCGACCGGACCGGCGCTGGATAGGGGCGGGAGCCGGGCCGCGGTTTCAGCGGCCTTCGAGCATGGCGCGGTAGTGGTCGGCGTTGCGGTCGGCGGAGAGCGTGCGGTCGAGTTCGGCGATGCTCCGGCGCGCGCGTTCGGACAGCCCGAGTCCGGGAGCCGCCTTCAGGACGCGGAAGCAGCAGACATTGACGACATGGTCGAGCCGCAGCGTCACATCGACCGTCACGTCCCGGAACCCGCCATCGACCTTGAGCGCCGAGCAGGTCACCTGCGCGCTCAGGCTTTCGTGGAACGGCAGGTCCCCGCCATCGTCGGGCGCCTCCTCGCCGAACAGCTCCGCGAGTTCGGCGCGTATGCGGCCGGGCGGGCGCTCATGCAGCCTGCCGCGATAGCTGTAGCCTGTGCTGGCATAGCTGTCGCTGTCCGTCAGCACCGGCTGCCGGCGCCCGGAGAAAACCGTCTCGAACAGCCGGTCGAGCAGGTCCGTGTGCCGCTCGACCAGGGCGCGCATCGCCTCCCGGACCTCCTCCGCGCCTTCGCCCTCTGCGGGAACGAGGACGAATTGCAGGCGGAGCGACTCCAGCCCGCCCTCGCTGCCCCGGAGCGAGAAGTCGTAGGAAAGCCGCGACAGCTCGGTTTTCACGGCGCTACACCCGGCCCCGGTAGCCGTTGACGATGGGGTAGCGGCGGTCGCGGCCGAAGGCGCGGCGGGTGAGCTTGACGCCGGGCGGGGCCTGGTGGCGCTTGTATTCCGCGATGTCGAGCATCCGCCAGACCCGCTCCACCGTCTCGACCTCGTGGCCGCGCGCGGCGATCTCGGCCACCGAAAGCTCGTCCTCGATCAGGCATTCCAGAATATCGTCGAGCGCATCGTAGGGCGGCAGGCTGTCCTGGTCGGTCTGGTCCGGGCGGAGTTCGGCCGAGGGCGGCTTGTCGATGATGTTCTGAGGCACCACGCGGCCCGGGGGCCCGAGCGCGCCTTCCGGGCAGTTGCGGTTGCGCCAGTCGGCGAGCGCGAAGACGGTCGTCTTGTACACGTCCTTCAGCACGTTGTAGCCGCCGCACATGTCGCCGTAGAGGGTGGCGTAGCCGACCGACATTTCCGACTTGTTGCCGGTGGAGAGCACCATGTGGCCGAACTTGTTGGAGAGCGCCATCAGGGTGAGGCCGCGCGCCCGGGCCTGGATGTTCTCTTCGGTCGTGTCCTCGCCGCGGTTGCCGAAGGCGCCGGCCAGCATGGCGCCGAACGCCCCCATCGCGGGCTCGATGGAGATCGTCTCGTAGGAGGCGCCGAGCGCCGTCACCGCCTCCAGCGCATCGTCGAGCGAGGCCTCGGAGGTGTAGGGCGAGGGCATCATCACGCAGCGCACCCGCTCTGCGCCGAGCGCATCCACCGCGACGGCCGCCGACAAGGCCGAATCGATGCCGCCGGAGAGGCCCAGCACCACGCCCGGAAAGCGGTTCTTGTTCACATAGTCGCGCAGGCCCAGCATCATCGCCGAGTAGATGTCGGAAAGATCGCCGTTGCCCCCGGCCATCGGCCCGCCGGTGCAGTCCATGCCGTCCGCGGTGCGCTCCCAGCGGGTCAGCGCCACGCTCTCGACCCATGAGGGCAGTTGCGCCCGGAGCGCCCGGTCGCGCCCGAGCACGAAGGAGGCGCCGTCGAACACCAGTTCGTCCTGC
>JAJEAZ010000695.1 GCA_022824105.1 Alphaproteobacteria bacterium | reverse complement strand
GATCCTGATCGCCAATCGCGGCGAGATCGCCTGCCGGATCGCGCGGACCGCCCGGCGCCTCGGGATCGGCACGGTAGCCGTCTATTCCGAGGCCGACGCCGGCGCCCTGCATGTGCGCATGGCGGACGAGGCGGTGGCGATCGGCGGGTCCGCGCCGCCGGAAAGCTATCTCGTTGCCCCGCGCATCATCCAGGCGGCGCTCGACACGGGCGCGGAGGCGGTCCATCCGGGCTTCGGCTTCCTCTCGGAGAATGCGGGCTTCGTCGAGGCCGTGGAGGCGGCGGGGCTGGTCTTTATCGGGCCGGGCGCGGCCGCCATCGCCGCCATGGGCGACAAGATCGAGAGCAAGCGCCTCGCGGAGCGCGCGGGCGTGCCCGTCGTGCCGGGCGAGGCGGGCGAGATCGCGGATGCCGAGGCGGCTGTGGCGAGCGCGGGCCGGATCGGCTACCCGGTCATGGTCAAGGCCTCTGCCGGCGGCGGCGGCAAGGGCATGCGTATCGCCGGCTCCGACGACGAGCTCCGGCAGGTCTTCGGCTCGACCGTGAACGAGGCCGAAAACGCCTTCGGCGACGGCCGCGTCTTCGTCGAGAAATATGTGGAGGAACCGCGCCATATCGAGATCCAGGTGCTGGCGGACGCGCATGGCAATGCCGTGCATCTCGGCGAGCGGGAATGTTCGATCCAGCGCCGGCACCAGAAGGTGATCGAGGAATGCCCGAGCCCGTTCGTCGATGAGGCGCTCCGCGCGGAAATGGGCGCGCGGGCGGTCGCGCTCGCCCGCGCCGTCGATTACCGCTCGGCCGGCACGGTCGAGTTCATCGTGGACCGGGAGCGCAATTTCTACTTCCTGGAGATGAACACCCGCCTCCAGGTCGAACATCCGGTGACCGAGATGGTGACCGGCCTCGACCTCGTGGAGCAGATGCTGCGCGTGGCGGCGGGCGAGCCGCTCGCCTTCGGCCAGGAGGATGTCCGCCTCGACGGCTGGGCCATCGAGGCGCGGGTCTATGCGGAGCGCCCGGAGCGCAATTTCGCGCCTTCCATCGGGCGGCTGGAGACCTTCCGCCCGCCTGCCGAGGAAGGCGGCGTGCGCATCGACACGGGCGTGGTCGAGGGCTCCGAGATCACCATGTTCTACGACCCGATGATCGCCAAGCTGGCGGCGCACGGCGCGACGCGCGAGGAGGCGCGGCTGAGGCTCGCGGGCGCCATCGGCGGCTTCGCCATCGGCGGCGTCGGGCACAATATCCACTTCCTCGCCGCGATCGCGGACCGCCCGCGCTTCGCCGAAGGCCGCCTGAGCACGGCCTTCATCGACGAGGAGTTTCCGCAGGGCTACGACCCCGGCAGCGCCGCTGCCGCACATCGCGGGCTGTTCGCCGCCGTCGCGACGGCGCTCGCGCAGGCGGAATCGCGGGCGGCGGGCGGCGGGGAGCGCCGCGGCTGGGCCGTGCTGTTCGACGAGGACACGGTGTCGGTCGAGGCCGAACCGGACGGAGAGGGCCTCCGCCTTGAGATCGACGGCGGACCGGCGCGGCTGGAGGGCGCCCGCCCGGCGGGCGGCACGCATTTCGCGGGCCGGTTCGACGGCGAAGCGGTCTCGGTGCGGGTCGAGGAGGACGGCGCGGGCTGGCTGCTTTCCTTCCGGGGCGCGCAGGCCCGTGTGCGGGCGGTGCCGCCGCGCGTCGCGGAGTTCGCCCGCCTGATGCCGAAAAAGGCGCCGCCCGACACCTCGAAGGTGCTGCTCTCGCCCATGCCCGGCCTGCTGGTATCGCTGGCGGTCGCGGAGGGCGACGAGGTCGAGGCCGGGCAGACGCTCGCCGTGGTCGAGGCGATGAAGATGGAGAATGTGCTGCGCGCCGAGCGGCCGGGCCGCGTCAGGTCCATCCCGACTGCCGCCGGCGACAATCTCGCCGCCGACCAGCCGATCCTCTATTTCGAGTAACGGCCGGCGCGGGTCCGGCGGCGCAGGAAAGGGAGTTTCGCCATGCCGGAAGACCATGATCGTTTCATGGGCCTCGCGCTCGAGGAAGCGGAACGGGGAAAGGCCGAGGGCAATGTCCCGGTCGGCTCCGTCATCGTGCGCGGCGGCAAGGTCATCGGACGCGGGCGCAACCGCGTCGCCTCGGACCGCGACCCGACCTGCCATGCCGAGGTGGACGCGCTCCGGGACGCCTGCCGCAACCTGGACAGCCCCGACCTTTCGGGCGCCGCCTGCTACACCACGATGGAGCCCTGCCCGATGTGCTGCTGGGCGCTGCAGGAGGCGCGGGTCGCGCGCCTCGTGCTGGGCGCGCGCCATGCGGAGATGCGCCGGGTGGACTATGGCCGCTACAGCGTCGAGGCGCTGCTGGAGCTGACCCGGCGCTCGATGGAGATCGTCACCGGCGTGCGCACGGCGGAATGCGAGGCGATCCGCCGGAGCTGGACCGGCTGGGTGGAACCGGAGGCCTGAGCGGAGCCCTCGGGCGGAAAGGAGGCGGAGATGAAGACGGGAAACGGCGCGCTGTTCGCCGTGCTGGGTGAGCAGCGCTACCGGATCGACCGGCCCTGGGGCCGCTGGCCGGAGCATATTCCGGTCGGGATCATCAGCAAATGCGCGGTCGATGCCGGCGGCAACCTCCATATCTGCCAGCGGCGCTCGACCCCGGTGCTGGTGTTCGATGCCGAGGGAAATTTCGTGCGAAGCTGGGGCGAAGGCGAGATCGCGGACCCGCACGGCATCGCCACCGCCCCGGACGGCCGCGTCCTGGTGGTGGACCGGGACGCGCACCAGGTGCTCGTCTTCGATCCCGAAGGCAAGCTGCTGCTGGCGCTCGGCGAGCGGCACCGCCCCCGGACCCAGGCGCCCTTCAACCACCCGACCGATGTCGCGGTCGGACCCGGCGGGGACCTCTATGTCTCCGACGGCTACGGCAACACCATGGTCCACCGCTTCGGTCCCGACGGCGCGCTCCTTGCGAGCTGGGGCGGGCGCGGCAGCGGCCCCGGCGAGTTCACGACGCCGCACGGCATCGGCGTGCTCGGCGACGGGCGCGTGCTGGTGGGCGACCGGGAGAACAACCGCGTCCAGGTCTTTTCGCCCGAAGGCGGCCACCTCGCCGATTTCGGCCCGTTCTACAAGCCGATGGACATCCATATCGACGACGCCCAGCGGATCTATGTCTCGGACCAGGTGCCGCGCGTGAGCGCGCTCGACCCCGACGGAACCATCGTCGGAAGCTGCAAGCCGGTGGCGGTCATGCCGCACGGCGTCGCCGGGGCCGCCGACGGGACGCTCTATTTCGTCGAGACGCACACCACCGTCATCACGCGCTTCGCCCCGGTTTCCTAGCCGGGCGCGGCCTTGCCGTTCGCGGCGGCGAGCAGCGCCTCCGGGTCGGACACGCCATAGTCGCGGCGCGCGCCTTCCGGCGTGACATAGCCGTCCACGAGGTCCTCGCCGAGCCGTGCCGGATCGCGTTCGGCCGGCGGGCCGTAGCCGCCCGAACCCGGCACGTCGAAGACCACCAGCGCGCCGGCCGGGGCGTCGAACGAGCCCTTGCTGTTCAGCACCCGCTCGGCGCCGCCCGGATCGACGACCGAGATGCGCGCCGACGCCCCCGCCGCCCCGCCCTCGATGCCGAATGGCGCGGACTTGGTGCGCTCGCAGCAGACGGTCGCGCGCGAGTCGCGCTCCAGGATGCGCCAGGTCCGGCGCGCGCCGAGCCCGCCCCGCCAGCGCCCCGCGCCGCCCGAGTCGGGCAGCAGCTCGTAGGACTCCACCCGCACCGGGAAGCTCATCTCGATGACCTCCACCGGCGTGTTCATGGTGTTGGAAATGCCGCTCGCAACCGCGCTGATGCCGTCCCGGTCGGGCCGCGCGCCGAAGCCGCCCTTGACCGTCTCGTAGCTGACATAGTGCTCGTCCGTCCGGTAGTCCGTGCCGCCGAGCGTCAGCACGGCCGAAGTGCCCTGCGAGCAGGCCATCACCCGGTCCGGGATGATCGCCGCAAGCGCGCCGAACACCATGTCGCAGATGCGGTGCGACATCTCATGGTTGGCATAGACGACCGGGGAGGGATATTGCGCGTTCACCACGGAGCCCTCCGGCGCGAGCACCCGGACGGCGCGCCACGCCCCGGAGTTGGGCGGCACTACGCCCGCCGAATCGACCGCCATCTTCAGCCCGGCGAACACGCCCGAGGAGGTGACCGAGAGCGGCGCGTTCATCGGGCCGGCGACCTGCGGGTCGGAGCCCTCGAAATCCACCGTCACCCCGTCTCCGCGCTTGATGACGCGCATGCGGATGTCGAAGGTCTCGTCACGGTTCGAGCCCTCGGCGACGATCCCGTCGCCGTCGCAGAAGTCCTCGAACGAGCCCTCTCCGTCCGGGATATCGCGAAGCAGCGCGCGCATCATCGCCTCGGAATAGTCCATCACCTCCTGCATGATGCGCTTGAGATTGCCGGTCCCGTATTTGCCGGCGAGCGCGGTCAGCCGTTCGCAGGCCCGGCGGTTGGCCGCGATCTGGGCGCGCAGGTCGCCGCGGCGCTCGGCCGGGGTGCGGACATTTGCGAAGATCATGTCCTCCACGTCGCGGTTGACCGCCCCGCCCCGGTGGATGCGCACCGGCGGCAGGCGCAGCCCCTCGCCATAGACGTCCGTGACCGCGCCGTAGCTTCCGGGCGTGGCGCTGCCGATATCCGGCCAGTGCGCGCGCACGCAGCAGAAGCCGAGCAGTTTGCCGTCCACGAAGGCGGGCGAGACGACATTCACATCCGGCAGGTGCGAGCCGCCGAAATAGGGGTCGTTGTGGACGAACACGTCGCCGGGCCCGATCTCGTCCCAGGCGCGCACCACAGCCCGCACGGCATCGGGCATCGAACCCAGGTGGATCGGCAGGTCGGGCCCCTGGGCCACCATGTTGCCCCTGTCGTCGAAGACGCCGCAGGAATAGTCGCCCGCCACCTTGAGGATGGGCGAATAGGCGGTCTTGGCGAGCACGACCTTCATCTCTTCGGCGACCGCATAGAGGCTGTTCTTGACCACCTCGAAGGTGGCCGCGTCGGTCTTCACCACGGACGGATGGGCGGCCATGTCACGCACTCCTCGTCATCAGGATGAATCCGCGCCCGTCGCGCCGGGCCCGCCAGCCGGGCGGCACGGCGATGGTGCAGTCCATCTCCTCCACGATAAACGGGCCCGGACGGCCCTCCGCATCGGCGGGAATCTCGCCGCGGACGACGACCGGGCAGCGGACCCGCTCGCCGAACAGCACCTCGCGCTCCCGTTCTCCGGGGGCGCCGGACGCCGCCGCATCCGCATGGAACTCGACGCCGGGCAGCCGGCCCGTCGCCGTGACGCGGACATTGACCATCTGCACCGCCTCGTCGGGGTTCTTGTGCCCGTAGGTGCGCAGGTGGCGGTCGTGGAACCCGTCGGCGAGCGCCTCCAGCAGCGCGCGGGTCACGGGGCCTTCGCCGAGCGGCACGGTCAGCTCATAGGCCTGCCTCGTGTAGCGGCAGTCGGCGGAGCGCTCGATGGCGCGGTCGGCCTCCGGCAGTCCGGCGTTTTCCAGCATGGTGCGGGCCGCGGCCTCCAGCTCGGCCAGCCGCCGGTTCAGCGCATCCAGGTCCGCTTCGTCGATCCGGGCGTAGAAGGTATGGGCATAGTCGCGGCGAAGGTCGGTCGCGACCAGCCCCAGCGCCGAAAAGCCGCCCGGTATCGGCGGCACGATCACTTCCTCTATGCCGAGCTCCTCCGCCAGCGCCGCCGCGTGGACCGGGCCGGCGCCGCCGAAGGCGGCCAGGCCGAACTCCCGCGCATCGTGGCCGCGCTCCACCGAGACGATGCGCAGCGCCTCCGCCATGCTGTTGTTGACCACCCGGACGATGCCGGCCGCGGCTTCGGCGACATCCAGGCCCAGCGGGTCGGCGATATGCTCGCGGATCGCCGCTTCCGAGGCCGCCGCGTCGATGGGCAGCCTGCCGCCCAGCAGGTGCGTGCGGCTCAGATAGCCCAGCACCACATTGGCGTCCGTCACGGTGGGCCGCGTGCCGCCCTGCCCGTAGCAGGCGGGGCCCGGCTCCGCGCCCGCGCTTTGCGGGCCGACCCGGAGCGCGCCGCCCGGATCGAGCCAGGCGATGCTGCCGCCGCCCGCGCTCACCTCCGCCAGGTCGATCACCGGCACCCGGATGGGGTGGCCCGTGCCGTGGAGCCAGCGCCCGACATTGCCCTCGCCGCCGACCTCATATTCGGAGGTCGTCTCGATCCGGCCGTCCTCGATCAGGCTCGCTTTCGCCGTGGTGCCGCCCATGTCGAAGGAGATCAGGTTCGCCCGGTCCAGTTGCCGGCCCATGCGCTGCGCGGCGATCACCCCGGCGGCCGGCCCCGACTCGACGGCGCCCGCCGGCATCTTGAGCGCTTCCGGCACGTCGAACACGCCGCCGTTCGAACCCATGACGTAGAGCGACGGCAGGCGGAGTTCGTCCAGCGCGGCTTCCAGCCGTTCCAGATAGGAGGCGAGCACCGGCCCCACATAGGCGCAGACGGCCGTCGTGCTGGTGCGCTCGAATTCGCGGATTTCCGGCAGCACCTCGCTCGAAAGGAACACCGGAACGCCGGGCAGCGCCGCGCGGAGCCGCTCGCCGACCCGGCGCTCATGCGCGTCGTTCAGGAAGGAGAACATGAGGCAGACGGCGACCGC
>JAJEAZ010000240.1 GCA_022824105.1 Alphaproteobacteria bacterium | reverse complement strand
TGGCTGACCTATGCGCCGGAGGAGAGCCTGGCGCTGTTCATGTTCCAGAAGCCGAAGGCGGCGAAGCGGCTCTATTTCGACGTCATCCCGCGCGCCGTGGACGACTACCGCGCCTTCCTCGCCCGCGCCGTGGGCGAAGAGGAGGAGAAGCGGCTGGAAAACCCGGCCTGGCACATTCACGGTGGCGCGCCGCCCGAGCCGGAGGAGGGCATTTCCTTCTCGCTGCTGCTCAACCTGGCGGCGGCCAGCGACGCAAGGGACAAGGACACGCTCTGGGGCTTCATCTCGCGTTACGATCCGGGGGCGTCGCCGGAAACGCGGCCGCAACTGGACCGGCTGGCGGATTTCGCGGTTGCCTATTGCCGCGATTTCGTCGCCCCGCAGAAGGTCTGGCGCAACCCGGACGCAAGGGAAGCCGCGGCGCTGGCGGAGCTGGCCGACCGGCTGGCGGCGCTGCCGCGCGATGCGGACGGCGAGACCGTGCAGGCGGATGTTTACGCCGTCGGCAAGGCGCATGGCTTCGAGCCGCTCAGGACATGGTTCTCCGCGCTCTACGAAGTCCTGCTCGGGCGCAGGCAGGGGCCGCGCTTCGGCTCCTTCGCCGCGCTTTACGGACTGGCCGAGACCGAGGCGATGATCCGGAGCGCGCTCGCCCGGAACGCCGTGTGAGTCCCGTGCCTGTCGATCGGTGTCGCCGCCGGTTGCAGCCGGAAACCTCCTTCCCCGCCGGCCTGTTGAGTCACCGCGCCCCCCTTTTCGTCGCCCTCGGCGCCCCTTTCGTCACCCCGGCCCCCCGCTCGGAGGCCTACCGGATTCACACATCTCGTCTTGCCTTGTATCCGGCGCGCCTGCCGGCCGGGCTACGTCCCGCTCTACGCCTCCCTTCGGCAAGCTCAGGGCAGGCTCTTTCGTCACCCCGGACCCCGATCCGGGGTCCATCCCTGGCTCGCGCCGCCGCCGCAGCCGGTGAAGAACGGGATCGACTGCTGAAACTGCTGCCAGGACCAAGGCTGGGCCCCGGATCAAGTCCGGGGCGACGGTTGGGGGACATGCAATGCTAAGCCACCGGAAACAGATGTTTGCATGCGGTAGGCTCGGAGGCGGGGGGCCGGGGGGCTTGCGTAGCGAACCCGCCGGAGACCGCCGGCGCTCCATGAAAAATATCCTCGATATTCACTTTTTATTCGGAACGGGGCTTGACTCTGACCGATCCTGTAGTATGGTGTCAATAGAGGGAAGGGGCATCCGGAGCCGCTTCCCCCGGATCCGGAAAAACACCCGCAGAACCGACGGGAGAGGTGCGCGCTGCGTCTCGCGCGCGCAATCAGGCGCGCGAACCGCGCCGGCGCCGACGCCCGCCCGCGCCCGCGCGCGATACGCGCGGCAAAGGGACCGCCCTCCCCGACCCGAAAGGAGACGAGATGACCGCAACCGACCCCGCACCGCACCGGCGGCGGCGCTGGCCGCGCAGGCCCGCGGAGACAGCCCCGCATGACAAAACATGACATTTCATGACACATCATCGGGGTCCCCTTCGACAGGCTCCGGACAGGCCCTCGACAAGCGGCCGGCGCCGTGGCCGGAGGGTTTCCGCATAGACGCACGCTTCCGCATCCCGCTCGGCAGGGGCCATGCGGTCTCGCGGGGCTGGACGAAGGCGACGGGCGGCGCTCCGAAGGGCGTCACATGGCACTGGACGGCGACATACGACCTCGCCGCCTGCGACCGCCTGCTCGGCGGCGCGGAGCCCGAGCGCAAGGGGCAGGCCTCGGCGCATTACGCCGTCGGGCGCAGCTTCGCGGAAGGCGTGTCGCGCTATGTCTCGCTCGCCAACCGCTCCTGGCATGCGGGAGTCGAGCAGAAATTGCGCTGGGACGGCCGGCCCTCGACGGCCCGCACCAAGGGCGCGCGCGCCTGCATCGGCATCGAGACGGTGACTATCGGCTATGCGCGCGAGGGCGTGCCGGCGGGTCCGGACTGGATCGAGGCCGCGACGCCTGACGGCCGGCGCATCTTCAGGGTGGAGCCCTGGACGGAGGAGCAGATCGCCATGATGGCGGCCGTCGGCCGCGAGATCGTCGCGCGCTGGCCGGGGATCGGGCCGCGCGACCATCACGGCCATCACGACCTCTGCCCCGCATACAAGCAGGACGTGCTGGGCTTCCCCTTCGCCCGCGTGCTGCGCGCGATCTACGACGACCCGGAGATTCCGGACGTGTGGTCGGATGTCTGGATGCCGGAGGGCCGCCAGCGCGCGCTCGCCCGGCTCGGTTTCGCCCCGGGCCCCGTGGACGGCGTGTGGGGCCCGCGCTCCGACGCCGCGCTCCGCGCCCTCCAGGCCGCCGCCGGCCTCGAGGTCAACGGCTGGTGGACCACATGGGTCTGCTGGGCCGTCCACGACATGGAGGCGGGGTAGCGCTTCTCAGAACGGGACGCCGAGGGCCTCGGAGAGAAAGCGGACGAAGGGGCCGCCGGAGCGCGCGATGCCGGCGAAGCGGTCGAGGAAATCCGGTTCGACGGCGTCGGCCTCCGAAACTTCGGCCCGCGCGATGAAGTCCTTGCGTTTCAGGTCCCCGATCAGCGGGTGGCCGGCGTCATAGCCGCGCGGCGGACGCTTGAGCGACTCGCCCATCAGCGCGAAGGTCTCGCAGAACGAAGCGCCGGTGATCCGCTTCCACACCCGGGGCCGGGCGACTATGGCGTCCCTGATATGCCCCACCGCCTCGCCGCCGGGGCGCCAGATGCCGCAGCCCGCGAAGCAGCGGCCCGGCTCCAGATGCAGGTAGAAGCCGGGCGCATGCGCGTCCCTGCCGGCCGCATGGCGGAAATGCGCGCCGACATTGGTCTTGTAGGGCGTCTTGTCGCGCGAGAAGCGGGTGTCGCGGTAGATGCGGAACAGCGAGCCGCCATTCGCCCTCGGATCGGCGCGGAAATGCGGGCTGATCTCCGCCAGCGGCTCGCCGAAGGCGGCGATGAAGTCCAGCATCGGGTCGCGCACCTGCCCGATATAGCGCTCCCGGTTCGCCTCGAACCACGCCCGGTCGTTGTTCTCCTTGAGCTCGCGCAGGAAATCGAACAGCGCGGGCGGAATCGCGGGTGCCGTCACAGCCTATTCTCCGCCCCTACTGGTCCGCCTTGAGCACGGCGTCGATGGCGGCCTTGTCCACCTCGATCTCCACGCCGGCGCGCTCCTGCTGGAGGAGGAGGAAAGCGCGGGAGTCGCGGTCGCCCCAGCCGCGGCCCAGCGCCTCGCTCATCTCGGCCCGGGTCATGTCGATGAGCCGCATCGGCACGCCCATGTCGCGGCCGAGTTCGGCAGCGAGCGACACGTCCTTGTGCGCGAGGCGCAGCGCGAAGTCCGGCGGGTCGTAGTCGTTCGGAAGGAAATGGTCCGCCAGGCTGTCGAAGCCGCGCTGGCGCCCGCGCACCCCCTGCCGGATCGCCTCCCAGAGCGCGAGCGGCTCCACCCCGGCCTTGACGCCGGCGGTGAACATCTCGGCCACCGCGGCCTGCATCGCATAGGCGGAGGCGTTGTGGACGAGCTTGGTGACCGCGCCCGCGCCGAGCGGCCCGATATGGCGCACCTGGTCGCCCATGGCGTCGAGCGGGGCGCGATTCGCCTCGAACACCGCCTTGTCGCCGCCGACCAGCACGGCGAGCTTGCCGGACTGCGCCCCGCGCGGGCCCCCGCTCACCGGCGCGTCGAACAGCTCCGCGCCGAGTTCCGCGAAGGCCGGATGCAGGCGGCGGATCAGCACCGGGGAGTTGGTGGTGAGGTCGAACCAGACCTTGCCCCTGGCGAAGCCCGCCAGCAGCTCCGGCGCAATCGCCTCCACCTCGGGCGGGCCCGGCAGCGAGGTCAGCACAATGTCCGAGGCCTCGGCCACGGCGCGCGGGCTTTCCGCCCATGCCGCTCCCGCCGCCTCCAGCGGGCCGGCGGCCTGGCGGTTCAGGTCGTGGACGGTCATCTCGAAGCCCGCCTTGCGGATGTTGAGCGCCATGGGCCCGCCCATGGTGCCGAGGCCGATGAATCCGATGCGCATATTTCCCCTCCCGTCCGGCAGCCGCTGCCGGCCGTCCCGTCTCAATCGTGGTCGCTGCGGCGCAGGATAGAGCCGGCGATGCCGGTTTCGTAGTCCCTGCCGACGGCCGGCGGCACGGGCTGTCTCAGATCTGCGGCGGCTCGACGCCCGAGGCGCGCAGTTCGGCGGCGAGCGCGGCCTTGAGCCGGTCGAGCCCGGCCTCGCCGGCCGCCGCATGCGCCTCGCAGCGCGCGACGAGCGCATCCTGGGTGTTGGAGGCGCGCAAGAGCCACCAGCCGTCTTCGGTGGCGACGCGCACGCCGTCGGTCGCGTTCACATCGGCCCCGGCCGCGGCCAGCCGACCGGCGACCTCGCCCGGTACCGCGAATTTGCGCGTCTCCGGACAGGGAAAGCGCAGCTCCGGCGTGTTGATCCACACGGGCAGCGAGCGGCGGAATTCCGCAAGCGTCAGGCCGGACCGCTCCAGGGCCCCCAGCAGCCGGAGCGCGGCGTAGAGCCCGTCGTCGAAGCCGTACCAGCGGTCGGCGAAGAAGATATGCCCGCTCATCTCGCCGGCGAGCGGCGTGCCGGTCTCGGCCATGCGGCTCTTGATGAGGGTGTGGCCCGTCTTCCACATTTCCGGGCGCCCGCCGGCCTCGGCCACGGCGTCGAACAGCGCCTGGCTCGCCTTCACATCGGCGATGACGCCCGCGCCCGGCCGCTCGGCCAGCAGGTCGCGGGCCAGCAGGATCAGGAGCTGGTCCGCCCAGAGCACCTCTCCTTCGCCGTCCACAGCGCCCAGCCGGTCGCCGTCGCCGTCGAGCGCGATGCCGAGATCGAGGCCCTCGCGGCGCACCAGATCGACAAGCTGGACCAGGTTTTCCGGCACGGTCGGGTCCGGATGGTGCGCGGGAAAGGTCCCGTCGATCTCTTCGTTCAGCAGGAAATGTTCGCCCGGCAACCGCGCCGTGAGCCGGGCCATGACGCGCCCGGCCGAACCGTTGCCGGCGTCCCAGCCGACGCGCAGCCCCGGCCCGCCGCCCGCCTCCTCGGCAAGGCGCGCGACATAAGCGTCTTCGACCGCCGCTTCGGCGACCGCGCCCCGCCCCTCGGCGAACCTGCCTGCGGCGGCGAGCGGACCGAGCGCCCGGATGCGCTCGCCGAAAAAGGCCTCGCCCGCCACCACCATCTTGAACCCGTTGTAATCCGGCGGGTTGTGCGAGCCGGTGACCATGACGCCCGCATCGAGGCCCAGCTGGTACATGGCGAAGTAGAGCATCGGCGTCGGCCCGAGACCGATGCGCGTGACCGCGACGCCGGCGGCGGAAAGCCCCTCGACCAGCGCCGCTTCCAGGCCGGGGGAACTCAGCCGGCCGTCATAACCCACGGCCGCGCTGCCCCGCCCGCCCCGCACGAGAACGGTCCCGAAAGCAAGACCGAGCGCACGCGCATCCGCCTCGTCCAGCGTCTCGCCGACAATGCCGCGCGCGTCATATTCCCTGAGGAAGCTCGGGTGGAAGACATGCCCCGTCATGTCGCCCCGCCCTTGCCGACGCCGCGATAGGCGAAGCCCGCCGCCGTCACTTCCGCCGGCTTGTAGACGTTGCGCAGGTCCAGCAGCACGGGCGCGGCCATGACAGCGCGGAGCCGTTCCAGATCCACCGCGCGGAACTCGTTCCATTCCGTCACCAGCACCGCGCAGTCGGCCCCGGACGCCGCCTCGTAGAGGTCCCGGCACCATGTCACGCCGGGCAGCAGCGGGCGGGCGGCCTCCATCGCC
>JAJEAZ010000373.1 GCA_022824105.1 Alphaproteobacteria bacterium | reverse complement strand
CCGGCGCAGCCGGCCAGGGCGAGCGAGGCGAGGTCGCCGACGAGCGCGGCGCGCAGCGCCGTCGCGAGGAGAGAACGGCGGGCTGGCGGACGATGCCGTCGAACATGGCAACGAACGCGTCGTCCCGGCAGCGGCGGCGAGCGCAGCGAGGCGCCGGGCAAGCGGAGCGCGCAGCGACCGCAGGGAGCGGAGGCGCGAGGGATTGCAGTGGAAATTGGAGCGAGCGCAGCGAGCGGAGATTGGAACGGAAAGCCCGGTCGCGAAGCGACGCGCCCAGACTCACCGTGCCGTTCCGCAAACCGGCCAGCGTCATCGGCGCCATCGACTGCATCGCCGTCTGCACCATCATCGCCGGCTCCAACGGCAGGATCGGCTTCGCCGCGATCGGCATCGTCGCCGCCGCCATCATCGCCACCAGCATCACCGGCATCATCACCGCCGCCGCCACGACCCCGAGCGCTGGCGTTGTCGGCGGCAGCCTGTCGTGCTGCGGGGGGAGAGCGGCGGAGCCGCCGCGGAGCGCGGCGCCGCAGGCGCCCGCGCGACGCGATGGGCGAGCCGCGCGGCGGTGGCGTCGCCGTGGCGTGCGACCAAAAAGGGGGTGCGGGCCGCGCCGGTGAGCGACGCGGCCCGCGATGCGCTTCGGCCTATGCGGTGCAGCGCTGGACCGGGATGCCGAGCTGCCGGGCGCGGTCCACGAGGTTGTCGGTGATGCCGCTGCCGGGGAAGGCGATGACGCCCTTCGGCAGCAGGTTCAGCAGCTCCTCGTTGCGCCGGAACGGGGCGGCCCGCCCGTGCGCGGTCCAGTCGGGCTTGCAGACCACCTGGTGGACGCCGTTGCGCTCGGCCCACCGCGCCGCGACCTTCTCGACGCCGGGGCCGCCGCCGTGGGCGAGGATGATGTCGTCGTACTTCGCCTTCACGTTGTCGAGGCGCGCGATGACGGCTGCCGGGTCCTGCACGTCCTTGCCGCCCGCGATGGCGACCAGCGTCCCCTCGGGCAGGTGCGCCCGGGTCTCGCGGTCCTTCCTCGCCCGCATGAAGTCGCGCGCGTCGATGCTGGCTGCGGTGAGCTTCCCGGTCTGGCTGGTGTGCGAACCGTGCCGCGGGCGCCAGACCTCGCCGGTCTCCGCGCGGTACTGCCCGGCCACCGCGTCGCGCATCTTCTCGAACGCGTCGCGCCGGTCGCCGAGGTTCTGCGCGCGGTCGGTGACCAGCTCCAGCTCGCGGGACTTCACCTCGGTGCCGTCCTGCGCGGATTGCAGGTCGCGAAGCTCCGGGCTGAGCCGGTCGACGCTGCGGTCGAGGCGCCGCACCTGGGCGTCGAGCATGTGGACGAACCCCCACAGCAGGCTCTCGCGCTCGTCGGCGAGCTGGAAGCCGTCGGGTGCAACGCCCTCGGCGACGATGCGGAACGCCTCGCTCACCGCTGCGGTGGCGTCGTCTTCGTCCCAGACCTCGCGGGGGTCGAACTCGCCGCGCTCAGGCGTCGCGCCGAAGAGCTGCGCCTGCTCGCAGATCGCCGCGGTGGCTGACTGGTTCTCGGTGTCGATGCTGTCGATGTCGAACATGACCGTCTCCTTGTTTGCGTGAGCCTTGTGGCCCGGAAGCGCCGGGGCGTTCGTCTCCCGACGTGTGCCTATTGGTTCACGCGCGCGCAGGGGAGCCACCGGGGCCGCAGGGCATGGCCCGTCGGTGTGCGCGAGTGGTGCGGGCGCAGGGAGCGAAGCGACTGAGCCACGGTCGCGCGCGCCGGCGGGACTAGGCGCGCCAGCGCCGTTGCCCTGCGAGTCCCGGCCGCAACGGAGCGAAGCGGAGTGGAGGACCCGCAGGGTTGGCGCACTGAGCACGTGTGGGACAATGGGCATACGTCGGGAGGAGTGCCCATCCCCCCAACTGCCGTTCCTGGCAAGCGGAGCGCGCAGCGACCGCAGGGAGCGGAGGCGCGAGGGATTGCAGCGGAAATCGGAGCGCAGCGGAGATTGCAGCGGAAAGCCCGGTCGCGAAGCGACGCGCCCAACCCTGCCCTTGGAAGCGGCACCGCCCTCCGCGCTTCCGCCGAAGACCGGGCCCACGCCATCAACGGCCGTCACCCCCACAACGGGTGCGACCTGATGCGCTGCTCGGCGACCTCGCGGATGCGCGAGCGCTCGTGGACGCGCACCGGGCCGCGGAAATCCTCGTCCAGCCAGATCACGTAATAGTGCTCGCCCTCGCAAAGGATGTCGGGCTGGCGGTAGACGTCGCCCACATAGTCGCCGTCGGCGAAGATGCGGGACTCTTCCGGCGTGATGCGCTTGAACGAGACCTGACACATGGCAGCCTCCTTGGGTGCGGGCTCGAAGCCGGCGGCAGAAAAAACGGGCGACCGCCGAAACGGCCGCCCGAGTTGGGAGGGAAGAGAGAGGACGGATTCCTAGAACGGAATTTCTTCGGTATCGAGCGACTGCGCCGGGGCGCCGCCGGCCGGCATCGCCTCGCCGTTCCCGTTGGCGCCGCTCGGCTTGTCGAGGAATTGCACCTTGTGGCCCGGCACGACCATGATCTCGGTCGAGAACCGGTCGCTGTCCTCGCCGTCCTTGCGCCAGCGCCGGGTCTGGAGCTTGCCCTCGGCGTGGACCAGGCGGCCCTTCTTCGCGTGCCGCTCCAGCATGTCGATGAGGCCGTCCTGGAAGGTGACGACGCGATGCCACTCGGTCTTGTCGACCCGCTCGCCGCCGGCCTGCCTGTTGATGTACGACTCGTCGGTGGCAATGCTCAGGTTCGCGACGCGCCCCCCGCTGGGCAGGTGGTTGACGGTGACGTCGGCGCCGAGGCGGCCAATCAGTTCGACGCGGTTCAATCCGAAGCTCATGACGATGCTCCTTCAGTTCTGGATGATGACGATGGTCGAGCGGCCGGGACCGGAGAACGCTCTCTCCAGCCCCTTCCCGCTCACCCTTCTCCGAAGCTCTCCTCTACCTCCGGTCCGCCGGGGCCTCTCGGTCGGGGCAGCGCCGGGCGAGGTCGTCGGCCAGCGCATCGCGGACCGCGCGGGTGTCGAACCCCAGCTCGGCCAGCAGCTCGCCAGCGGTCGGGGTCACGGGGTCGAAGTCGGAATCGAACATGGCGGAAGCCTCCAGTGCCGCGCCCGGCGCCGAGGAAGACCGCCTCCCTCTCCACCACCGAACGCTCGCCCTGCGCTCGCTTGACTCCGGCTCTCCAGCCGGGTGACGGGCACGGTCGGACGCGGGAAGCGCGGCGGCGGCGCGGGTCGGGACGCCGGGGCGCGGCGAAGCCCGCCTTCGGCGGCGGGGCCTATGGCGGCCCCGCCGGCGAGGGGCTCAGTGCACGGTGTGGCCGTGCCCGGCGGCGCGGCGCATGAAGCGCTGCGCGATCGCGGTCCAGGCCGCGTTGTCGAATCCGAGACGGCGGTTCAGCCGGTCGCACAGCAGGACCCCGTGGTCCTGCGTCAGCGCCACCAGGGCGGTGGGAATGGCGACGGTCATGTCCTCGACGAGGATGAGAATCCGGCAGGGGTCGTCGCCGGAGGCGGATTCGGGGCAGAAGACGTAGGCGGGGTCCTCGGGCAGCGTGTCGGCACTCATGGGCGGCCTCCTTCGGGATGGGTGGCGTATGCGCGGACGCCGGGCCGGCGGCACGTGCGGCAGGGATGACGGCCTCCCGGCGGAACGCGGGCCGGCAAGACGTCTGCCGCCGGCCCCGCGTCCGCTGGGTCGCGCGACGTGGCGGCCGGGCTCACTCCCACGCCGCCCAGGCCGCGACCGGGGACTGGTCCGTGACGACCGAGACCTGGTCGAGCGAGAGCCGGGAGAAGGCGAGGCAGAGCGCCACGTCCTCCCAACTATCCCAGGTCCCGAGGTCCTCGCCCGTCTCCAGCGCGACCACGGTGTATTGCGGCGGATAGAGCGGCATCCCCCGGAAGAATGTCGAGCGCTCGTACGAGCGGCGCGCGCACGGCTCGCAGCGCGCGGCTCCCTGCGAGGGCGCGCCGCAGTCGGTGCAGAGCCCCTGCGCCCGGCGCTCGGCATACTTCCGTCTCGCGGCCGCGTTCCTGAGCTCGGTCGAACGGCGGTTGCTGCGGACGAAGGCGCAGGGGCCGCAATAGGCTTGGCCGTCGACGGCGGGGACTCCGCAGTTCGTGCAGAGGCCGGCGGCGCGCCGTTCGGCGTACTTGCGGCGCTCCTTCGCCCGGCGCTTCTCCTGGCAGGGCGCGCAGAGCTTCCCGCCCTCGACCGCCGGCGGCTTGCCGCAGCGCACGCACATCCCGGCCTCGTGCCACGCCTTCCTGAGCCGCTTGTGCCTCGCGCGGCTGGCGCGGCGCTTGGCCTCGGGGTCGGCCCCGCCATAGGGTTTCCCCGCCGCCTTGCCGGCCGCGTACTTCGCCCGGTCCCAGGCGCGGCGCTTCTCCAGGCACGGCTCGCACGACGCGCGTCCGGCGACCGCCGGGGCGTTGCCGCAGGCGGTGCAAAGGCCGGCGGCGCGGCGGGCCTCGATCTGGCGGCGGGCGCGCTTGCGCTCGTAGGCGCGGGTCTTCTCGGGGTCGCGGCGCGGAATGCCGGCCGCCCGCAGCCGCGCGTCCCTGGCCCGGCCGGCGGCGGCGTCCTTCTCCAGGCACGGCTCGCACTGGCTGCGCCCGGGCGCGGGCGGGCGCTTGCCGCATTTGGGGCACATCCCCCGCGCGACGCGCTCGGCGGTGCGGCGGTGGTAGCGCTCCAGGTCGGCGGCACGCCGCTTCTCGGCGCACGGCTCGCACTGGCTTCGGTGGGGCGCGGGCGGGCGCTTCCCGCACTTGAGGCAGAGCCCACGCGCCCTGCGCTCCGCGGTCTGGCGGTGGTAGCGCTCCAGGTCGCGCTTGCGCCGGAGCTCGATGTCCTGATCGCACATGGAGGGTTCTCCCTGCCGGAGTGGGAATCCAGGCGAGGGACGCCCGGCGGCCTGTCCCGGCCCGCGAGCGGGTGACGGGTGGCCGGCCGGACGTCCGCGGCGTGCGCCGGCTATCCCTTCTGCCTGCGGTCGTGGAACATCGAGGTCGCGATGTCCCCCCAGAGCTGG
>JAJEAZ010000261.1 GCA_022824105.1 Alphaproteobacteria bacterium | reverse complement strand
CCGCGTCTTCAAAAGCTACGACGATATCCTCGATCACTGCTGCCATGCCTGGAACAATCTCGTATCTCAGCCCGCACGCATCGCATCAATCGGAACCCGAAAATGGGCCCATGGGTTCTGAACCACCGCCGTTGGTATAAGTAGAAGGAGGCGGCTTCCGCGGGGCTGCTTCGCTTCGCGCCGGTGCGAAAAAAGAACCCAACGGAACGGACGGGAGACGTGCGCCCTGCGCCTGCCTCGCGCGCGGGCAATCAGGCGCGCGAACCGCGCCGGCGCCGACACCCGCCCGCGCCCGCGCGCAGGCGGGCGGACGATACGCGCGAAACAGGGTCCCGCCACAGGCAGCAGCCGGCGGGACCGAAGGATGGATCGAAAGGAGAGACCCATGCCAGGGACGCAAGGCCGGACAACATACCCGCAGCCCCCGTTCCGAACCGCGGCCTCATGCCCGAAAGGAGAACAAGCTATGCCCCGAGCGCATGGCGATCATGACATTCCATGACATTTCGCAACGGTCCGGGGATGTCGGTCATGGAGCATGCACACTTCGCTGGCGGCGGTCGTCGGTTGGAGCCTGCGCCGCCCGGCGCCGGGAGTCCCCTCTCCCGCTTGCGGGGGAGGCCGGGTGGGGGCCCGCTTCCGCGCCAGCGGAAGCGGCGGGCGAAGCCCGGCAAACGCCCGTCGCGCCGAGAGGCCCACCCCCGGCCCCTCCCGCCAGGCGGGAGGGGAGACCAACCGAACGCCCTCAACAAGAGACCCGAATCGCGACCGCCGGCAGAAAGCCCCGCAGCGCGCCTCCGCGACAAGAACATGACATTCCATGACACATCGCGGGGGGTCCGGGACGCCGCCGCTCGATGCGCCGTCAGAGGCCGGCCTGCTCCCTGCAGTAGCGGGCGACGTCGGCATGGGTTGCGAACCAGACGTCCGGCTTCGTGCGGATGTGCTGCACCAGTTCGTCGAGCACCTGGATGCGCGAGCGGTGGCCGATGAAATGCGGATGCATGGTCAGCAGGAACAGGCCCTCTTCCTCGTACGCGCCGTCGAATTCGCGCCTGAACACCTCCAGCGCGCCCCCCGGCGGCGTGTAGGGGCGCAGGCCGGAGAAGCGGTCCATCGACCAGTAGGGCGCGTCGTCGCGGATCCACTCCACCGGCAGTTCGACCACGCCGGTCGGTTCGTTGTCTTCCAGCAATTCGTAGGGCTCGTCATCGGCCATCAGCGAGGAGTCGTAGAGGAGGCCCATCTCGCGCGTGATCGCCAGCGTGTGTTCGGAGAAATCCCAGGACGGCGTGCGGATGCCGACCGGGCGGACGCCGCAGATTTCCTCCAGCTTGTCGGCGGCGCGCATCTGCAGGTCGCGCTCGTCATCGGGCGGCAGGGCGGAGTTGAGCTCGTGAATCCAGGAATGGATGCCGATCTCGTGGCCTTCCGCGATCACCCGGCGCTGCTCGTCTGGATGCAGCATCGCGATCACCGCGGGCACGAAGAAGGTCGCCGGCACATCGTAGCGTTCGAGCAGCTTCAGAATCCTCGGCACGCCGACCCTGGCGCCATATTGGCCCTGGCTGAGCTTGCCGGGCGAACTCTGCGCCCAGCGCAGGGTCTGCGTTTCGTGGTCCGAATCGAAGGAGAGGGCAACGGCGCAGCGGGCCCCGCCGGGCCAGGACGCAGGCTTGAGAGACCGCCCGGCCCTGACCTTCTCGACGATCGGCCGCCAGTCGGCCTCGCCCCATTTCCACGCTTCGGGCTGGGCCGGCACGCCGGTTCCCTGGTGCTTGCTCATGGACTATCTCCTTCCCCGTCCGGTTTCCGGTCCGGACCGGCGCAGCATAGCACCGCAACGCGCGCCGGAGCCGGCCGATGCGCGACAAGAGCGAGGTTGAGGTACCCTGCTCGAAGCGGGCATTCTCCATGCGGACGCGCTCGACCGGTCGGCGGGGCGATATCCGGGGGGAAGCAATGAGCGGGACAGGATCGGCATATCGGCTGGGTTGCGACGTCGGGGGCACGTTCACCGATTTCGTCCTGTATGACGAGCGTTCCGGCGCCATCCATGCGGAGAAATGCCTGACCACTCCCGCGGACCCTTCCGTCGGAATCCTGGAAGGCCTGCGGGCGTTCGACCCCATCGACCCCGGGCATGTCGCCGGCACACGGCGTATAGCGCATGCCACCACCCTGGTCGCCAACGCGGTCATCGAGCGAAAGGGCGCCTGCACGGCGCTGCTCACGACCAGGGGGTTTCGCGACGTGCTGGAGCTTCGCCGCCATGTCCGGGTGACGACCTACGAGCTCTGGGCCGATCCGCCGGCGCCGCTGGTTCCCCGCCATCTGAGGATCCCGATCGACGAGCGCACCTACAGCGACGGCGCCGTCCTTCGCCCGGTGCGCCCGGAGGACATCGAAGCCGCCGTCGCGTCGATGCGCGCGCAGGGGGTGGACTCGGTCGCGGTCGCCTTCCTGCACTCCTACGTCAACCCCGCGAACGAGCAGGAGGCGGCGCGCCTTCTGCGCGAGCTCGCTCCCGAGATTGCGGTAACGACCTCCGCCGAGGTGCTGCCCCAGATCAAGGAGTACGAGCGCACCAGCACCACGGTGGTCAACGCCTATGTGAAGCCGCTCGTCCAGAGCTATCTCGGCAATCTCGACGCCGGCCTCGCCCGCACGGGCTACAGCGCGCCGCTCAGGGTGATGCTTTCCAATGGCGGCCTCGGCGCGACCGACACCGCGGCCGACTTCCCGCTCAGGCTGATCGAATCGGGGCCGGTGGCGGGGGCCATCGTGGGGCGCCAGATCGCACAGGCGCTCGACCTGCCGGAGGTGCTGTCCTTCGACATGGGGGGAACGACGGCCAAGGCATGCCTGATTCGCGACGGGGCGATGCCGATCACCGAGGAGCTCGAAGTGGCGCGGTCGCGCCGCTTCACGCGCTCCAGCGGCTTTCCGGTGGCGGTGCCGGCGGTCAACATGATCGAGATCGGCGCCGGCGGCGGCAGCATTGCCGGCATCAACGCCATGGGGCTCGTCCAGGTCGGGCCGGAGAGCGCCGGCGCGGACCCCGGGCCGATCTGCTACGCCCGGGGCGGCGTGCGGCCGACGGTCACCGATGCCGACCTGTTGCTCGGCTACCTCAATCCGGACAATTTCGCCGGCGGCTCAATGCGCCTCGACGAGGATGCGGCGCGGACCGGCATCGAGGAGCACCTTGCGCGCCCGCGCGGCCAAACGGCGCTTGAGGCGGCGTGGACCGTGCATGACGTGGTCAACGAGACGATGGCGGCGGCGGTGCGCATGCACGTGACGGAGCGGGGCGGCAACCCCCGGCAGGCGACGCTGGTCGCATTCGGCGGCGCCGGGCCGCTGCATGCCTGCCACCTTGCGGCGAAACTCCGGATCGGCCGGGTCATGGTTCCGCTCCGGGCCGGGGTGCTCTCCGCCCTCGGCCTCCTGGTCGCGCCGCCCGCCTACGACATCGTGCGCACCCACAAGGTTCCGCTTCAGGAGCTTGACGCCGCGGCAACCGGGGCCCTGCTGGACGGGATGGCGGGCTCGATCGCGACGCTGCTGACGAGGCTGGACTCCGAGGGCGAGCTGCGCTTCCAGCGCGGGATCGACGTCGGCTATATCGGCCAGAGCTACCAGGTGACGGTGCCGCTCGACGGGGCGGTGGACCGCGAGGCGATCTGGCGGTCCTTCGCCGCCCTCTACCGCGAGAAATACGGCTATTTCTACGACGACGTGCCGGCGGAGATCGTGAACCTCCGGGTGCTGGGCGAGCTTGTAGGCGGGGAGCTCGGATTCGAGCCGCTTGCCCCGGGAGAGGGGACGGCTCCGGCCGGCGCGAGGCCCGCCTGGTCGGCGCGCGAGCGCCGCATGCTCCCGTTCAGCGTCTTCGACCGGGACCGTCTGCATCCGGGCGCGGCCTTCTCCGGGCCGGCCATCGTCGAGGAGGCGTCCGCGACCACGATCGTCGACGAGGGCGCCACGGCGGAGGTCGATGAGTACGGGTCGCTGGTCATCGCCGTCGATCCGGAGGAAGCGCCATGAGCCCCAACGAACCGCCCGAGGCGCTGGACATCGTCTGGCCGCGCCTGATCGCCATCGCCGACGAGATGGCGACGACCATGTTCCGCACCGCGTTCTCCCACGACGTGGTGGAGGTGCATGACATGTCCACCGGGCTCTATGACGACCGGGGCTGCCTCATCGGCCAGACCTGGCTTGGCGCGACCGGGCACACCGGGGTCATGCCGGTTTACGGGCGCAACCTGCTGCAGTATTTCCCGCCCGAGACGGTCCGGCCGGGCGACGTGTTCATCTGCAACGATCCCTGGATCTGCAACGGCCAGACGGCGGACGTCTTCATCACCACGCCCGCCTTCCACCGCGGGCGGCTGATCGGCTTCTCCATCAACAGCGTCCACCATGTCGATATCGGCGGGCGCAAGGGCTCCGGCCTGAGCGAAGAGGTCTATGAAGAGGGGCTCATCATTCCGCCGCTCCGGCTCTATGACGACGGCGAGCCGAACGAGCAGCTGTTCCAGCTGCTCCGGCGCAATGTGCGCTTCGCGGAGAAGATGATCGGAGACCTGCGCGCCCAGGTGGCGGCGGGCTGGGCCGGCAGCCGCGAGCTCGAGCGCCTCGCGGCGGAGTTCGGCCTCGACTCGCTGCGCGGCCACGCCGACGAGATCATGCGCCGCACGGAGGCGGGGATGCGGGCCGGGATCGCTGCGCTTCCCGACGGCGAATACCGCGAAGAGATGGCAATGGAGATCGAGGGCATTGCGGAGCCGCAGACGCTCGCGGTCACGGTGCGGATCGAAGGCAGCGACATTTACACGGATTTCACCGGCACCTCGCCGCAGGTGCGCCGGCCGGTCAACTGCCCCATCAACTACACCCGCGCCTATGTGGCGCTGCCGCTCAAGCTCGTGTGCGACCCGATCCTGCCGAACAACCAGGGGACCTATGAGCCGCTGCACCTGTCGGTGCCCGAAGGCACGCTGCTCAACCCGACCTTTCCCGCGGCCTGTTTCTGGCGCCTGTCGGCCGGGATGCTGGTCTCGGAGTTGATGTTCCGGGTGCTGGCGCGCATCGCTCCGGACCGGGTGCCGGCCGACTCCGGCTCGATGCCGACCTGGCAGTTCTATGTGAACGGCGTGCGCCCGGACGGCGAGGCGTTCGCGCTCCACCAGCACGCCTTCGGCGGCATGGGAGGCCGGCCGGGCGATGACGGGCTGCCCTCGGTCAGCTTTCCCTACAATGTGCGCGACGTCTCCATCGAATGGTCGGAGATGGAAACGCCGGTGCTCTACGAGGCGCGCGAGCTCATCCCGGATTCGGGCGGGGCGGGCGAGTTCCGGGGCGGTCTCGGCCAGGAGCTGGTGCTGAAGGCCTATGCCGGGCGGGTGAAGGAAGGCGAGCCGCTGGTGCTGTCGGGCTCGGCCGGGCGCATGCGCTTTCCCCCGCAGGGGCTGGCCGGCGGGGCGGACGGCTCTTTCGGCGCGATCGAGATCAACGGCGAGGCGATAGCGCCGTCGAGCTCGCCGAACATCACCTTCCGCGAGGGCGACACGGTGCGGCTCAGGCTGCCGGGCGGCGGCGGGCACGGCGACCCCGCAAGGCGCCCGCGCGAGCGCGTCGAGGCGGACCTCCGGGCCGGCTATGTGACCCAGGAGGGCGCGGGGCGCGACTATGGCTACGAATAGGCCGGGACGGCGAACCCGGACTCAGCGATCCCCGGTCAGCTCCCCGGCATAGGCGAAGATGAGCGGCTGGCCGCCGGTGTGGACGAATATGACCGTCTCGCCGGCGCCGACAAGGCCGCGTTTCGCATGGTCGATGAGCCCGGCCATGGCCTTGCTGGTATAGACCGGGTCGAGTAGGACGCCTTCGGTCTCCGCAGCCAGCAGCATGGCCGCATGCGACTCCGGCGTGAGCAGGCCGTAGGTCTCGCCTGCGAAAGACTCGTCGGCGACGAAGTCGGCCGGGTCGATAGCCAGGTTGAGGCCGAGCGTCCGCGCGGTCGCCGTGGCGATGCGCGCAATGTCGAGCGCCCGCTCCTCCTGCCAGCGGATGGGGCTGATCGAGGTCACCCGCGCCCGGCGGCCGAGCGCGCTGAGGCCGGTGACGAGGCCGGCCGGCGTGTTGTTGGCGCCGGCGAGGAAGACATGATCGGGGTCGATCCCGGCCTCGTCGAACTGGGCGTCGAGCTCGACCGCCATGTCCACATAGCCGAGCGCCGCGCGCACCTGCTGGTCGAGGCCGAAGGGGGCGATCACATAGGGCCGGCGGCCGGCGGCTTCCAGCTCCCGCGCCTTCTCGTCGAGA
>JAJEAZ010000602.1 GCA_022824105.1 Alphaproteobacteria bacterium | reverse complement strand
GTCGGGCTCTACACCTCCGAGGCGTTCAACCGCGTGCCGCTCGACATTCCCCTGCTCAGGCAGAAGGCGGAGGACCTGCAGCGCCGCGCCGGCTACCCCCCGAACAGCCACGCCGCCAAGGCGTTGCAGAATATCGTCGATACCTTTCCGCGCGAGCTGCTGTTCCAGATCCCCGCCGAGGAACTGTTCGAAACGGCGACCGGCATCCTGCATCTGCAGGAACGGCAGCGCATCCGCCTGTTCGTCCATCCGGACCGGTTCGGGCGCTTCTATTCCTGCATCGTCTTCGTGCCGAGGGACCGCTTCACCACCCGCAGCCGGCTGGTCATCCAGGGCATTCTGGAGGAGGCCTTCGGCGCGACCGATACCGAGTTCACTGTCCGCCTGTCGGAGTCCGTGCTGGCCCGGCTCTTCTTCGTCATGCGCGTCGATGGAGCACAGGCGCCGCAATACGACCTCGCGGAGCTGGAAAGCCGCCTCACGGTCGTGAGCCGGACCTGGACGGACGATTTGCGCGACGCCCTGCTCGACCGTTTCGGCGAGGAGCAAGGCACGAGCCTGTTCCGGCGCTATGGCGAGGCGTTCCGTGCGGATTACCGCGAAACCTACTCCGCGCGGGTCGCCGTGCTCGATGTCGAGAAGATGGAGCGCATCCGCGAGAACGGCATCGAGATGAGCCTCTACCGACCGCTCGAAGCCGGGGAAGGGCGGCTGCGCTTCAAGCTCTTCCAGCTCGGCCAGCGGCCGGTCGCGCTGTCCGACGTGCTCCCGATGCTGGAGAATATGGGCCTCAAGGTCGAGGACGAGCATCCCAGCAAGATCAAGCGGACCGGCGCGCCCCGGGTGTGGCTGCACGATTTCGGGATGCTGCACAGGGAAGGTCCGGAATTCGACCCGGACCGCATCGAGGGGCTATTCCGCGACGCCTTCGCGCGCGTCTGGTCGGGGGAGGTCGAGAATGACGGCTTCAACCGGCTGGTGCTGAGGGCGGGCATCGGATGGCGCGAGATCGTCGTGCTGCGCGCCTACTGCAAATATCTGCGCCAGGCCGGCACCGCCTTCAGCGAGGCCTATATCCAGGACGCGCTGGCCGCCAATCCCGCGATCGTGGGCATGCTGCTGGAGCTGTTCGAGGTCCGGCTCGACCCCGCCCGGCAGGACGGGCCGCCGGAAGCGCGGGAAGGAACGGTGGAGCGGCTCGACACGTCGCTCTCCGTCATGGCTCGCATCGAGGCCGCGCTCGAGGAGGTGGCGAACCTCGACGAGGACCGCATCCTGCGCAGCTATCTCGGCGTCATCGGCGCCACACTGCGAACGAACTACTACCAGACAGGCGCCGACGGCGGGCCGAAGCCCTATCTTTCGTTCAAGCTCGACCCGCGCCGGATTCCCGAACTGCCGGAGCCGCGGCCCCAATTCGAGATCTTCGTCTATTCGCCGCGTGTCGAGGCCGTGCATCTGCGCGGCGGCGCCGTCGCGCGCGGCGGCATCCGCTGGTCGGACCGGCGCGAGGATTTCCGCACCGAGGTGCTGGGGCTGGCCAAGGCGCAGACGGTGAAGAACGCGGTGATCGTGCCGGTCGGCTCCAAGGGCGGTTTCGTGCCAAAGAAGCTGCCGCTCGCGGCCGGCCGCGACGCGGTCCAGGAAGAAGGCATCGCCTGCTACCGCACCTTCATCCGCGGGATGCTGGACATCACCGACAATCTGGCCGGCGGGCAGGTGGTTCCGCCGCCGCAGACGGTGCGCCATGACGGCGACGACCCCTATCTGGTGGTTGCGGCCGACAAGGGCACGGCGACCTTTTCCGACATCGCCAACGGACTGGCCGGGGAATACGGCTTCTGGCTCGGCGACGCCTTTGCGTCGGGCGGCTCCCAGGGCTACGACCACAAGGGCATGGGCATCACCGCGCGCGGCGGGTGGGAATCGGTCAAGCGCCATTTCCGGGAACTGGGAATCGACTGCCAGACCGCGGATTTCACCGCGGTCGGCATCGGGGACATGGGCGGAGACGTGTTCGGGAACGCGATGCTGCTCTCCCGGCGCATCCGGCTCGTGGCGGCGTTCAACCACATGCATGTCTTCATCGACCCGAACCCGGACGCCGAAGCCTCCTTCGAGGAGCGCCGGCGCCTCTTCGCGCTGCCGCGCTCGACATGGGACGATTTCGACCGCTCCGTCCTGTCCGAAGGCGGCGGCGTCTATCCGAGAAGCGCCAAGTCGATACCGCTCAGCGCCGAAGCGCGGGAGGCCCTGGGAACCGACGCCGAGGCCCCGACGCCCGGCGAGCTGGTCGCCCTCATCCTCAAGGCGCCGGTGGACCTGCTCTGGAACGGCGGCATCGGCACCTATGTCAAGTCGGGGCGCGAAACCCACGCCGATGTCGGCGACCGGGCCAACGACGCCGTGCGCATCGACGGCGGCGACCTGCGCTGCCGGATCGTCGGCGAGGGCGGCAATCTCGGCTTCACCCAGCTCGGGCGCATCGAATATGCGGCGCGCGGCGGACGGGTGAACACGGACGCCATCGACAATTCCGGCGGGGTGGACTGCTCGGACCACGAGGTGAACATCAAGGTGCTGCTGAACGAAGCGGTGGCCGCCGGCGACATGACCGGAAAGCAGCGCAACCGCCTGCTGGAGGAGATGACCGGCGAGGTGGCGGAGCTGGTGCTGCGCAACAACTATCTCCAGACCCAGGCGTTGAGCGTGGCGGCGAGCCAGGCGCCGTCCATGCTGGAGGTGCACGGCCGGCTCATTCGCCGGCTCGAACGGGACGGCGAACTCGACCGCGAGATCGAGTTCCTTCCCGGTGCGGACGAGATGGCCGAGCGCCTGGAAGCCAGGGGGCGGCTCTTCACCCCGGAGCTCGCCGTGCTGAACGCCTATGTGAAGATCGGCCTGTTCCAGCGCCTGCTCGCCTCCACCCTGCCGGACGAACCGTTCGCGGCAAACGAGCTCCGGGCCTATTTCCCGCCGGCGCTCGGCGAGCGCTTCGGCGGGCCGATGTCCTCCCACCGGCTCGCGCGCGAAATCGTCGCCACCCAGGTCGCGAACGAGATGGTGAATCGCTGCGGGATGACCTTCGCGTTCCGGCTGGGCGAGGAAACCGGCGCGGACGATGCGGATATCGCCCGGGCCTATCTCGTCGCGCGCGAGGTTTACGGCATGCGCGAGACCTGGCAGGCGATCGAGGCGCTGGACGGCCGGGCGGGCGCGGATGTCCAGATATCCATGCTGCAGGAAACGCGCAAACTGGTGGAGCGGGCGGCGCGGTGGCTGCTGCGGAACCGGCAGCGCCCGCTCGATATCGCCCGCGACATCGGGCATTTCGCCCCCGGCGCGACGGCGCTCCGGCAGCGACTGAGGGAGGTTGTCGCCGCTTCGAGCCGAAGCGCCATAGACGAAGCGGCCGCCCGGCTCGCCGCTGAGGGGGTCCCCGAGGAGCTGGCCCTGGAGGTGGCGAGCTGCAACGACCTTCTCTCCGCGCTGGCCGTGGTGGAGGTCGCGGCGGGCGCGGGCATTCCGGTCGGAACTGCGGCCGCGGTCTATTTCGATCTCGGCGAGAGGCTCGATCTCCACTGGCTCCGGGACCGGATCGCGGCGCTGCCGCGCGGCAACCGCTGGCAGGCGCTGTCCCGCGCCGCGCTGCGCGACGACCTGTATGCGCAGTTGAGCGCGCTCGCGCTGGACGCGCTCAGGCTCGACGCCGGCGAGGCGGAGCCGGCCCGGCGCGTGGACCTCTGGCTCCGGCGGAACCGCATCCCCGTGGCCCGGTGCCGGCAGATCGTCGGCGACCTGATGAACGCCGGCGAGACGGACTTCACCATGCTCTCGGTGGCGATGGGCGAGGTCCGCACCCTGCGCCAGTCGGAGTGACGCCGCCTCTCCCTATGGGCGTGTCGAGGGCGGCGAATCCGTCATGGGTTCCGGGCAACGACCGCGGGTATCATACCAACGGCGGTGGTTCAGAACCCATGGGCCCATTTTCGGGTTCCGATTGATGCGATGCGTGCGGGCTGAGATACGAGATTGTTCCAGGCATGGCAGCAGTGATCGAGGATATCGTCGTAGCTTTTGAAGACGCGGTT
>JAJEAZ010000283.1 GCA_022824105.1 Alphaproteobacteria bacterium | reverse complement strand
GCCAAGGGCTTCATCCAGTGCGGCGTTTCCACCGGCCTCGCCGGTTTCGCGTTTACGGACTCCGACGGCAACTGGGACGGCTTCGACGTCGTCTTCTGCCGCGCGACGGCGGCGGCCGTGTTCGGCGACCCGAATGCGATCAAGTTCACGCCGACGACGGGCAAGACCCGCTTCACGGCGCTCGCCTCCGGCGAAATCGACGTCCTCTACCGGAACACGACCTGGACGCTGAGCCGGGACGTCGACCTGAAATTCTCCTTCCTGGGCGTCAACTACTATGACGGCCAGGGCTTCATGATCCGCAAGGACATGGGCGTTTCGTCGGCTTCCGAGCTCGACGGCGCGACCGTCTGCATCCAGACCGGCACGACCACAGAGCTCAACCTGGCCGACTTCTTCCGCGCCAACAATATGAGCTACGAGCCGGTGCCGATCGAGACCAACGCCGAGGCGCAACAGAAATATCTGGCGAACGCCTGCGACGTGTACACCACGGACGCATCCGGCCTGGCCGCGACCCGCGCCACCTTCGAGAACCCGGCGGACCATATCATCCTGCCGGAGATCATCTCCAAGGAGCCGCTCGGACCGCTGGTCCGCCACGGCGACAATGCCTGGGGCGACATCGTGCGCTGGGTGCTGAACGCGCTCATCATCGCCGAGGAGAAGGGCATCACGGCGGCGAATGTGGACAGCATGGCCTCGGCCGACACCAAGGACCCGGAGATCAAGCGCCTGCTGGGCGTCGAAGGCAATTACGGCGAGATGCTGGGCCTTTCCTCCGACTGGGCCGTCCACGCCATCAAGACCGGCGGCAATTACGGCGAGATCTTCGAGAAGCACATCGGCGAAAACACCGCCATCGGCCTCGCCCGAGGCCTGAACCAGCTCTGGACCAAGGGCGGCATCCTCTACGCCCCGCCGTTCCGGTAAGCACTAGAACTCAAAGGGCGCTTCCCCGGGAAGCGCCCTTTCTTTGTCCGGGCCGGGGCCTTCCGACGGCAAGGTCCCGGGCCGCGTTCGACGGGGAGCCGTGACGCATGTCCAGCACGGGACAGCCGCCTCCGGAACCGTTCCGCGTCAGCCAGCTTCTTTACGACACCCGATACCGTTCCTACACGATTCAGATCTTTGCGCTGGCCGTCATCATGCTGGCCTTCGCATGGGCGATAGACAACGCCGTCAGGAACCTGGAGGCGCTCGGCAAGGACATCGATTTCGGCTTCATCTTCGAAACCTCCGCCTACGACATCAACCAGCACCTGCTCGATTACGATTCGACCTCCACGCACGGGCGCGCCGCCCTGGTCGGCATCATCAACACCATCCTCGTCGCGGTCATGGGCTGCATCACCGCCACGGTCATCGGCGTGCTCGCGGGCGTGCTCCGGCTTTCCCGGAACTGGGTCGTCGCGCGGCTGATGACGGTCTATATCGAGACGGTCCGCAACATTCCGGTCCTTATCTGGATCCTGTTCACGGTCGCCATCGTCAACGAAGTCCTGCCGGGCGTCAGGTCCTTCCGGGGCGAGGATGCGATGAGCGGCCTCCTCTTCGACAGCGTCTTCATCACCAACAGGGGCTTCTACATCCCGGCTCCGGTCTTCGAGGCCGGTTCGTCCGTGATCGGCATTGTGCTGCTGCTGTCGGTCGCCGCGGCGTGGTATTTCGGCCGCTGGGCCCGGGGCCGGCAGGCGGCGACCGGGCAGATCCTGCCGGTATTCTGGGTGCGGCTCGCCATTCTCGCCGTCCCGGTCCTGCTCGCGTTCTTCGCCATGGGCTCCCCGGTCTCGCTGGAAGTTCCCGCCTTGAAGGGCTTCAACTTCAAGGGCGGCATCTACATGCGCGACAGCCTGATCGGCCTGTGGCTGGCGCTCTCTGTCTATACCGGCGCGTTCATCGCCGAGATCGTGCGCGCCGGTATCCTCGCCATCAGCAAGGGCCAGACGGAGGCGGCCTATGCGCTCGGCATCAGGCCCGGCCGCACCATGAGCCTCGTCGTGCTGCCCCAGGCGCTCCGCGTCATCGTGCCGCCGCTCATCAGCCAGTTCCTCAACCTGACGAAGAACTCCTCGCTCGCCATCGCCGTGGGATACATGGACGCCACCGGCACGCTCGGCGGCATCACGCTGAACCAGACGGGCCGGGAGATGGAGTGCATCCTGCTCCTGATGGCGTTCTACCTGGTCGCCTCCCTGACCATTTCCGGGGCCATGAACGCCTATAACAGAAGCGTCCGGCTGAAGGAGCGCTGAGATGGCCGGCGAGAAATCCGTCGCATTCGTCGCCGAGCGGCAGATCCCGCCGTCGCCGCCGCCGGTCAAGACGGGCGGCGCGTTCGGCTGGGCGCGGGACAATCTGTTCTCCGGCGTCTTCAACACCGTCGCGACCCTGCTGTCGCTCGCCTTCGTCGCCTACATCCTGGCGATGGTCGTGCCCTGGCTGTTCCTCGACTCGGTCTGGAACGCCTCCTCGTTGCAGGAATGCCGCAAGGTCGACGACGGCGCCTGCCTCGCGGTCATCAACGAACGCTTCCTGCAGTTCGTGTTCGGGTTCTATCCGGAAGAGCTGCGCTGGCGTCCGATCCTGGCCTTCGTGCTGCTGTTCGTCGCGATCTGGCCCGCGCTCTTCAGTTCCGCGCCGCGCAAGCTGCTCATCTTCAGCGCGCTCTATCCGCTTCTCGCCTACTGGCTCATCTGGGGCGGCTCGCTCTGGGGGCCGGTGGGCGCCGTCGTCGGCCTCGCCATCGGCTGGGCCTGCATCCGCTTCCTGCCGCCGCTTGTGCGGGGAAGGCTGGATGAGGGGCTCGCGTTCCTGGCGGCCGTCGGCGCGGGAATCCTCGCGACGGCGCTCTGGTGGCTGTTCTGCGTCACCGCCTTCGAGGACGCGCTGGGCGCCGTGCTGGCAATCGGACTGGAGCCGGTGGAGTCCGCCAGGCTCGGCGGTTTCCTGCTGTCCACCATCATCGGCGTCTCCGGCATTGCGGGCTCGCTGCCCATCGGGATCGTGCTCGCGCTCGGGCGCCAGTCCAACCTCATCCTCATCAAGGCGGTCTGCGTCGGTTTCATCGAGTTCATCCGCGGCGTGCCGCTCATCACGCTCTTGTTCGTCGCCTGGCTGCTGCTCTCCTACTTCCTGCCGCCCGGCACGGAATTCGACCTGATCCTGCGCGTGGTCATCATGGTGACCGCCTTCGCCTCGGCCTATATGGCGGAGGTCATCCGCGGCGGGCTCGCAGGGTTGCCCACAGGACAGTATGAGGCCGCCGATTCCCTCGGGCTGGACTACTGGAAGTCGATGCGCCTCATCATCCTGCCGCAGGCGCTCAAGATTTCCATTCCGGGGATCGTTAACACCTTCATCGGCCTGTTCAAGGACACCACGCTCGTCATCATCATCGGGCTGCTGGACCCGGTAGGCCTGCTGCAGCCGATCCGCGCCGACCAGAACTGGAACGGCATCGTGTGGGAGCTCTACGGCTTCATCGCGCTGTTCTTCTTCATCTTCTGTTTCGCCATGTCGCGCTATTCCATGTATCTGGAACGCAACCTTGATGTCGGGCACCGATAGGGAGGCGCCATGACCGCCGCCGCTACCGAACGGGACGAAGAACGCCGCGCCATGACGGCCTCCGGCGAGGTCGCGATCGACATCGCCGGCATGAACAAGTGGTTCGGCGAGTTCCACGTCCTCCGGGACATAAACCTCACCGTCTATCGCGGCGAGCGGATCGTCGTTTGCGGGCCGTCCGGCTCCGGCAAGTCCACGCTCATCCGCTGCATCAACGCGCTGGAGGGCCACCAGACGGGCAGGATCACCGTCGAGGGCACGGAGCTGTCTTCCGACATCAAGAACATCGACCGCATCCGGTCCGAAGTCGGCATGTGCTTCCAGCACTTCAACCTCTTCCCCCACCTCTCGGTCATCGAGAACTGCACGCTCGCGCCGATCTGGGTCCGGCGCGAGCCGAAGAAGGAGGCCGAGGACCGGGCGCGCTATTTCCTCGAGCGCGTGAAGATCGGCGACCAGGCGCTGAAATATCCGGGGCAGCTCTCCGGC
>JAJEAZ010000219.1 GCA_022824105.1 Alphaproteobacteria bacterium | reverse complement strand
CTGGTACCACAAGAGCGCGGTCGGCCACGCCGCCGGCGCGGAAGTCACCACCGACATCACCTGGCACGGCGACCGCGCCGCCTGGTTCGTCGCCAACTGGATGAGCCAGGGCGCATCGCTGATCGACGCCGAGGGCGTCGTCACCATGCGCTGCCTCGAAGACTGACCCGGAACGAAAAGGAGACAACAGAAGCAATGGCGTTCAAATCCGCAAACCTCTCCGTGCTGGCCTACGCCAACGGTTTCACCTTCTGGCACTACAAGTCCGCCGGGGATGCGAACGGCGACATGACCGGCGCCGGCTATTTCGACGCCGCCGCCGACCTGCTGCGTCCCGGCGACATGGTGGCGCTCAACGGCGCGGGCGACAGCGCGGCGCTGGTCCGCGTCTCGTTCAACCGCGCCGGCAGGGTCGCGGTCGGCTTCACCACCGACTGGGAGACCCAGGCGGCCGTGGCCGACGCGGACGGCGGGGCGACCGTCGACGCCGAGGCGCGCGCGGCGGTCAACGCCGTGATCCGGGCGCTCGAACGGGTCGGCGTCCTCGCCGCCTGACGGCCAGGGTCCGGTGAATGGTGGTCAGTGGTCAGTGGATAGCAATCCGCCGACTGCTGGCCACCGGCCACTATCCACTATCCACTACCGAAGGGACTTCCCCCATGGCGTTGACCGCCGTCCAGATCGCGAGCCAGGCGCTGGTCCGGCTCGGAGCGCTCCCGATTGCCGACTTCGCGGAGCCGACCCTCGAAGCGCGGACCGCCGCCGCGCTCTATCCGACCGTTCGCGACACCCTCATTGCGGGCCACGCCTGGCGCTTCGCCACGGCGGAGGCCGGGCTCGACCCGGCGGACGAAGCGCCGCTGCCGGGCTTCGCGCATGTCTTCCGGCTGCCCGCCGGTTTCCTGAACCTGCTGGCCGTCGACGGCGGGCGCGAGACCGGCTGGCGCATCGCCGCCGGGAGGCTCCACGCGCATCCCGCGGCGGTCCGGCTCACCTACCTCTTCCGCGCCGGGGAGGCGGAGTTCCCGCCCTGGTTCGCGGATGCGCTGGCCGCCGGGCTGGCCGCCGCCTTCTGCCTGCCGGTGACGGAGAATGCGTCGCGGGCCGAAGCGCTGGCGCGGCTCGCCGAGGCCGCGCTCCGCCGCGCCCGGCGCACCGACTCGCTGCACGACCCGGCGCCCGCGCCCGCCCGCTTCCCGCTGATCGAGGCGCGGGCATGACCCGGATCAACACGCTCAAGACCTCGTTCGGCGCGGGCGAGCTGTCTCCGCACCTCGCCGGGCGGCCCGACCTCGCCGCCCATCGCGACGGCGCCCGCCGGCTGCGCAATGTCGCGGTCCATGCGACGGGCGGGCTGTCGCGGCGGCCGGGCCTGCGCTTCATCGAGGCCGCGCCGGGACCCGGCCGGCTCGCCGCCTTCGAGTTCAACAGGGAGGAGACATACCTGCTGCTGTTCACCGACCGGGCGCTCAGGATTTACCGGGCGGGCGAACGGGTCGGGCTTGCCGCGGCGCCCTGGCGCGAGGCGGACCTGGCCGGGCTCAACTGGACGCAGACCGCCGACACCATGCTGGTCGTGCATCCCGACTACCCGCCGCAGACCGTGACGCGCCGGGCGGAGGACGGTTGGCGGATCGAACCCTGGGAATGGACCCGGCGCGCCGGGCGGTCGATGCAGCCCTACCGCCGCTACGCCCCATCGTCGGTGACGCTGACGCCGTCGGGCGCTTCGGGGCGCATCCGGCTCACGGCCTCGGCCGCCGCCTTCGCGCCCGAGGACGCCGGACAGCTCTTCCGCATCGGCGCGGACGAGGTGCGGATCGCGCGCGTCGTTTCCGCCACGGAAGCCGAGGCCGATGTCACGGGCGCGCTGGCGGGCGGCACAGCGGCGACCGCCGACTGGCAGGAGCCGGCCTTCTCGCCCCGGCGGGGCTGGCCGGTCTCGGTCGTCTTCCACCAGGACCGGCTGGTCATCGGCGGGTCGCGCTCGCTGCCGGACCGGCTCTGGCTCTCGCGCTCGGGCGCCTTCTTCGACTTCGACCCGGGCGAGGGGCTGGACGACGAGGCCATCGCCTTCCCGCTGCTTTCGGACCAGGCGAACGCCGTTCGCGCGGTCGTCTCCGGGCGCCAGCTGCAGGTGTTCACTTCGGGCGCGGAATGGACCGTCTCCGGCGACCCGCTCACGCCCGCCTCGATCCAGCTCCGCCGGCAGACGCGCATCGGCTCGCCCGCAGACCGGGCGGTCCGCCCGGTCGATGTCGAGGGGGCGTCGCTGTTCCTCGCGCGCAACGGGCGGGAGCTTCGCGAGTTCCTGTTCGCCGACGCCGAGTTCGCCTGGCGCGCGCAGGACCTGGCGCTGCTGGCGAGCCACCTGTTCGCGGGTCCGGTCGAGATGGCCTGGGACGGCGGCTCGCGGCGGCTGATGGTCGTCATGGGCGACGGCTCGATCGCCGCGCTCACCGCCTGGCGGGCCGAGGGCGTCCATGCCTGGACGCGGCTGGAGACCGACGGGGCCTTCCGCTCGGCGGCGGTCGCGGGCGGGGCGGCTTATGCGCTGGTCGAGCGCGGCGGCTGCCATGCGGTCGAGCGCTTCGAGGACGGTCTCGGCGTGGACGCCGCCATTTCCGCCACGGCCGCAAGGCCCGCCCGGAGCTGGGACGGCCTCGCCCATCTGGAGGGCCGGGAGGTCGCGGTCGTCGCCGACGGCAGGGCGCTCGCGGGGCTCAGGGTAGCCGGCGGGCGCATCCTGCTCGACGCCCCGGCCCGCACGCTCCAGGCGGGGCTGGCCTTCGCGCACACGGTCGAGCCGCTCGCCCCCGGCGTCCAGCTTGCGCGGGGCGCCATGCAGGGTGTGGCGCACCGCGCCGTGCGCGTGACCCTGCGCCTGGACGGCACGCGGTCGCTGCGCTGCGACACCGGCTTCGGCTTCCGCCGCGCGGCGCTCGGCGACGATCCCTTCACCGGCGACGTCTCGCTCGGCGCGGGCGGCTGGCGGCGCGACGGCGCGGCCCCGCTCTGGCGCATCGAGGACGAAAGCCCGCTCCCCTTCAACCTGCTTTCCGCTGCAACCGAACTCAAGGTGACCGACATATGAGCGCACTTCTTCCCGTAGCCCTGGCGGCCGGCAACGCCCTGCTCGCCGAGACTTCCGCTTCCGAGGCGGCGTCCCGGCGCCGCGCCGCCGCAAACGCACAGGCGGCCGACATCCGCGCCCGCGCGGCCGAGCAGGAACGCCTGCGCCGCCGAAGGCTGAAACAGGCGCTTGCCCGCGCCCGCGCCCGTTTCGGCGCGGCCGGCACGGGCTCCGCCGGCGGGTCCGCCGCCGCGCTGCTCGGCGGGCTTGCGGCCGAGAGCGAGCGCGAGGGCCGCCATGCCGGGGATGCCGCCTCGCGGCGCCTCGGGGCGCTGCGGGCCGACCGCGCCCATGCGGACCGGCTCGAACGGCTTGCCCTTCTGCGCCGCTCGGGCGGGCTGCTCGCCCCGCGCGGGCGCTGACGGGCGGTCTCCGTGGACACGCTCGCGCTCCGCGTTTTCGCCGAATACGGGCCGCTCGCGCTCGGCTGGGGGCTCGCCGCCTGGCTGCTGAACCGCGATGCGCGCGGCCGCCAGCAGGTGCTCGACGTGATCGTCGCCAACACGCGCGCGCTCGCCGTGCTGGCGGAGAAGATCGACGCGCTCCGGCGGTAGCGGGGGTTGGTGGTTAGTGGCCGGCGGCTGGTGAATAGCCCGGCCGCTGACCACCGGCCGCTATCCACTATTCACTCCAACGGAGGTTCCATGAACCCCGCAATTCCTGCCTTCCCCTTCTTTCTCGGCGCCTGGAACCGCAGCCAGAATCTGGCGACGCCCGCGCTTCACCGGAACATCGCCGAATGGTTCGACAAGCGGATCGCGAAAGGTTCGCGCCGCCTGCTGCTGCTCGCCTTCCGGGGCTCGGGCAAATCGACCCTGCTCGGCCTGCTGTCCGCCTGGCTGCTCAAATGCAACCCGGACCGGCGCATCCTGGTGCTGGCGGCCGAGTCGGCGCTGGCG
Organism: Alphaproteobacteria bacterium; assembly: GCA_022824105.1. Taxonomy (GTDB): domain Bacteria; phylum Pseudomonadota; class Alphaproteobacteria; order Bin95; family Bin95; genus Bin95. The sequence goes on along the minus strand of JAJEAZ010000219.1, from coordinate 1,937 downwards.
TCGAAGACAGTGCGCACGGTGCGCCGCATCCTGGAGCGCCATCCCGACACGGAAGCGCTCCGGCCCGGCAAGCCCGAAGAATGGGCGGCCGACCGGCTGACCGTGCCGCGCCGCCTTGTCTCGCGCGACCCCTCGCTGCTGGCGCGCGGCATCGGGGCCAACATTACCGGAAGCCACGCCGATGTCGTGATCTGCGACGATGTCGAAGTGCCGAACACCTGCGGCACGCCGGCGAAGCGGGCCGACCTGCGCGCGCGCCTCTCCGAGACCGATTATGTGCTGAGCCCCGGCGGCTTCCAGATCTACAGCGGCACGCCGCACAGCTACTACTCCATCTACGCCGGGGACCCGCGGCCGGAAGAGGACGAGGAGTTGCCCTTCCTCCACGACTACCACCGGCTGGAGGAGCCGCTCAGGGAGGATTCCTGGCCGGAGCGCTACACGCCGGAGCGCATCGAGACCATCCGCCGCCGCTCGGGGCCGGCGCGCTACGCCAGCCAGATGCTGCTCAAACCCGTACAGGCGGTGGAGGGCCGGCTGAACGCGGAATGGCTGCGCCGTTACGAGGGCCGGCTCGAATACAGCGAGGCGAACGGCGAGCCCGTGCTCCGGCTGGAAGGCCGGCGGCTGGTCTCCGCGTCGGCCTGGTGGGACCCCTCTTTCGGCAGGCCGGACAAGGGCGACGCCTCCGTGCTGGCGGCGGTCTATACCGACGAGGACGGCCGGCGGCGGCTGCACCGGGTGGTCTATACGGTCCACGACCCGAAAACCGCGGATAACCCGAACCGGGGGGCCGATCTTTGCCGGCAGGTGGCGGCCCAGGCGCGCAAGCTCCATCTGCCGGTCATCTTTGTCGAAAAGAACGGACTCGGAGCCTTCCTGCCGGACATCCTGCGCCAGCAGCTCAAGCGAAAGAGCTACGGGGCGACGGTGCAGGGACTCCACAACCACCGGCCGAAGCATGAGCGCATCCTGGAAGCCTTCGACGCGCCGCTTGCCGCCCGCGCGCTCTGGGCCCATGCGAGCGTGTTCCAGTCGCCCTTCCTGCGCGAACTCAGGGAATGGCGGCCGGGCGGCAAGGGCCGGGACGACGGGCTGGACGCGGCGGCCTGCGCGCTGCTGGCGGAACCCTACCGCCTCGGCCCGTCCGGCCGCGCCCCGCGCCGGGAGTGGCGCCCCGCGGCGAGGTCCCGCCGCGCCCGCACCGATTTCGGCATCTAAGGCGGGAGCCGGGAGCGGAACTCCGCCCCATCCACCAACCACCTTCCACAGGAGGAAACCCCATGATCCCTGCACTTCTCGCCCAGATCGGCCTGCCGCTCATCGCCCGCCTTGCGGGCGCCGGGCTGGAGGCGCTCGACAACCCGGTGGCGGACACGGCCGCCAAGGCACTGCGCGAGGTTGACGGCGTGCTCCGCAATGGCGCCGTCGCCCCCGACGCGCTGGACGCCGCCAACCGGCGCATCGAGGCGAAGGCGCGCTCCCGCGAGGCCGAGACCGCCTTGCGCGAGGTCAACGCCACCATGCGCGCCGAGACCCGCGCCGAGGACGCCTATGTGCGCCGCTGGCGGCCGACCTTCGGCTATGCGGTGACGGTCGCCTGGGCCATGCAGATGGCCGCCATCGCCTGGGCGGTGGTGGCGCACCCGACGGACGCGCCGGCGATCCTGGCGGCCGCGGCCTCGCTCAGCGCCATGTGGGGCGTGGCGCTCGCCGTGCTCGGGGTCGCGGTGCATGAGCGCTCGCGCGACAAGGCGCTCGCCGCCGGCCAGCCCGCCCCCGGCCTGGCGTCGTTGGCCGCCGCCCTGCTGGACCGCAGGAAGGCGGAGTAGGGATAACGCCGACTGAGTGCGCCTATCCGGGCCACGGTTCGAACCGGGCCCGGATATCGTAGGTATAGGGGCTGACGCGGTTAGCTGCCGTGATTGCCGCCGCGA
>JAJEAZ010000455.1 GCA_022824105.1 Alphaproteobacteria bacterium | reverse complement strand
CCGGATCGCCCCTACGACAGCGAGAGGCTGCCGGCGCGGTTTACGGCGCTGGTGACGGCCTTGAGCGAGGCGGAGACGATGTCCGGGTCCATGCCGGCGCCGTGGACGGTGCCGCCGTCGGGCCGCGTCATCTGCACGAAGGCCGCGGCCGTGGCGCCTGCGCCCTTGCCGACGGCGTGTTCGTGGAAATCGGTCAGCGTGAGGTCCAGGCCGTAGGTCTTGCGCAGCGCGTCCATATAGGCGTCGATCGGCCCGTTGCCGCGGCCCGTGATCGTCCGCTCGGCACCGTTCTCCCGCAGGTTGGCGGTGATGATCCGCATTTCCGAGGCGTGGGGGTCCGGCCGCGTTGCGTCCGAGACGAACTCAAGCGGCGTCGTGGCCTTGAGATACGCCGTCTCGAACGCCTCCCAGATGCGCGCCGGCGCCAGCTCCTCCTCGGTCTCGTCGGCGATCTGCTGCACCTGCTGGCTGAACTCGACCTGCACCGAGCGCGGCAGCGAGACGCCGAAGGAGCGCTCCAGGATATAGGCGATGCCGCCCTTGCCGGACTGGCTGTTGATCCTGACCACGGTCTCGTAAGTGCGGCCGAGGTCGGCCGGGTCGATGGGCAGGTAGGGAACCTCCCATACCGGACTGTTCGCCTGCTCCAGCGCCCCGAAGCCCTTCTTGATCGCATCTTGGTGCGAGCCGGAGAAGGCCGTATAGACCAGCTCGCCCGCCCAGGGGTGGCGCGGATGGACCGGCAGCCGGTTGCAGTGCTCCGCCACCTCGATGGTGCGGTTGATGTCCGAGAAGTCGAGCGCGGGATCGACGCCCTGGGTGTACATGTTGATCGCGAGCGTCACGATATCGACATTGCCCGTCCGCTCGCCATTGCCGAACAGCGTGCCCTCGATGCGCTCGGCGCCCGCCATGAAGGCGAGCTCGGCGGCGGCCACGCCCGTGCCCCGGTCGTTATGCGGGTGCAGGCTCAGCACGATGCTGTCGCGCCGGGCGAGGTTGCGGTGCATCCATTCGATCTGGTCGGCGTAGATATTGGGCGTCGCCATCTCGACCGTCGCCGGCAGGTTGACGATCATCTTGCGCTCCGGCGTCGGCTGCCAGACCTCCGAAACCGCGTCGCAGATCTCCTTGGCATAGTCGAGCTCGGTGCCGGTGAAGCTTTCCGGCGAATACTGGTAGATGACTTCCGTTTCCGGGACGGTCGGCGTCAGCTCCCTGATGAGCTTCGCGCCGTCCACGGCGATCTTCGTGATGCCCGCCCGGTCCTGGCCGAAGACCACCCGGCGCTGCAGCGTCGAGGTGGAGTTGTAGAGGTGAACGATGGCCCGGCGCGAGCCGGCGATGGCCTCGAAGGTGCGCCGGATCAGCTCGTCGCGCGACTGGGTGAGCACCTGGATGGTGACATTGTCGGGGATCATCCCCTCGTCGATGATGTGGCGGCAGAAATCGAAATCGGTCTGGCTGGCGGAGGGGAAGCCGACCTCGATCTCCTTGAAGCCCAGGCGCACGAGTTCCTCGAACATGCGCAGCTTGCGCCGGAGGCCCATCGGCTCCACGAGCGCCTGGTTGCCATCGCGCAGATCGACGGAGCACCAGACGGGCGGCTGGGTGATGACGGCACCCGGCCAGGTGCGGTCGGGCAGGTCGATCGGCTGGAAGGGGATGTATTTGTCGGTCGGATCGATGCTGGGCATGGCTGCGATACGGTCCTCGGTCTCCGCGCGGGGATCCCGTGACGGGCGGATGGCGCGGCTCTGAAACTTGGGAATGTCGGGAAGGTTCGACGGCGGTCAGATAACGCCCGCCGGGCAGCCGTTCAGGCCCGGCGAGCGCCGGTAAGGCCGAGAAGCAGAATGCCGCCAAGGTCGAACATGACGCCGGGCTTATAGGCGAGCGCCGGCGGGCGTGTCAACGGGTTCTGGACCGGCGCTGCGGAACCCGCTACCGAGGGGCGGGCATTCGAGGAACGGGGAGAGGAGCCATGCGGCTGGAGGGGCGGATTGCGGCGGTGACGGGGGCCGGGGGCGGGATCGGCGGGGCGGTGGCGGCCGCCTTCCGCGCCGAGGGGGCCGTTGTGGTGGAGGCGGACCTGAAGGCGGACGGGCTCGGGGCCGACGGCCTCGTCATCGACGTGTCGGACCCGGACGATGCCCGCCGGCTCACCGAAGAGACCGTGGCGCGGCACGGCCGCATCGACATCCTCGCCAATGTCGCCGGCACCAGCCTCCGCCATGCCTTCCTCGACGTGACGCGGGAGGACTTCGACCGCATCCTCCGCGTCAACCTCTATGGCAGCTTCTACTGCGCCCAGGAGGCGGCGCGCGCCATGGTCGGCCAGGGCTACGGGCGCATTATCAATATCGCCTCCATTTCCGGCGTGCGGGCCGGGGCCGAGCGCACGGCCTACGGCATCTCCAAGGCGGGCGTGATTTCGCTGACGCAGCAGGCGGCGCATGAGCTGGCGCCCTTCGGCATCACGGTGAACGCGATTGCGCCGGGGCCGGTCGATACGGAGCTCACCCGCGTCCACCACACGCCCGCCGCCCGCGCCAACTACCGGCGCATGATCCCGGCGGCGCGCTACGGCCTCTGCGAGGAGATGGCGGACGCTGCCGTGTTCCTCGCCGGCGAGGCGGCGGCCTATGTCAACGGCGTCGTGCTGCCCGTGGACGGCGGCTACCTCGCCGCCGGCGTCCGCGAGGACTGATAGCGACGACCGCCGGCGGCCCCGATTCCGGATTGACGCTCCCCGCGGCCGGTCCTAGCGTCGGACGACCTTGCTTGGGGAAGCTCCGCACATGCCGGGCGGAAATGTCCTTCTGGAGGCGCGCGGCATCGTCAAGAGCTTTGGCGGCCTCGTCGCGAACGACAGCATCGACCTCACCGTGCATGCGGGCGAGATTCACGCGCTTCTCGGCGAGAACGGCGCCGGCAAGTCGACGCTTGTGAAAATACTCTATGGCTCGCTCCAGCCGGACGCGGGCTCCGTGCACTGGCAGGGCCGGCCGGCGGCCGTCGGCAATCCGGCCGCGGCGCGCGCGCTCGGCATCGGCAAGGTGTTCCAGCATTTCTCGCTCTACGAGGGGCTTACCGTCGCCGAGAACATCGCGCTCGCGCTGCCGCGCGACGCAGGGGGAAGCGGCCTCGCCGACAATGTCCGGGCGGTCTCGGAGTCCTATGGGCTGCCGCTCGACCCGGCGGCGCGGGTGGCCAGCCTGCCGGTGGGCGTGCGCCAGCGCATCGAGATCGTCCGCTGCCTGCTGCAGCGCCCGCGCCTGCTCATCATGGACGAGCCGACCTCCGTGCTGACGCCGCAGGAGGCCGAGCGGCTGTTCGAGACCCTGCGCCGG
>JAJEAZ010000542.1 GCA_022824105.1 Alphaproteobacteria bacterium | reverse complement strand
TACCGGGAAGACCTTCGCGGGCATGAGGCCGGGCCAGACCGAGTACCGGATCCGGGCGGCCATGGTGATCGACGACAGCCACGACGAGGACCCGGAGACCTTCGAGATCGTGCTTTCGGACGCGAACGGCGCGGCGATCGCGGACGGTGTGGGCGTGGCGACGATCGTCAACGACGACCCGATGCCGGCGGCGTGGCTGGCGCGCTTCGGTCGCACGGTGGCGGAACAGGCGCTCGACGGCATCGCGGGGCGCATTGCGGCGCCGCGCGAGGCGGGCGCCCAGGGCACGATTGCCGGGCAGGCGCTGAACCTCGGCGGGGGCGGCAGTCCCGATGGGTCCGGCACGGCGAACGACCCCGGATCGTTGTCGATGGCGGCGAACGACAATACGCCATCGGGCGCTCTCTTCGGCGACAGTGGTTTCGGCACTCCCGCCAATCGTTTCGGAACGGGCGGATTCGGTCTTGACGCCGGCGGTTTCGGCGGAGGCTACGGGCCGGACCACACGCACGGCCTGGGCGAATCCCGCACCATGACGGGGCTGGAGGCGCTGCTGGGATCGAGCTTCACGGCGACGGGCGAGACCAACGCCAGCGGCGGCAGCCTCGCCTTCTGGGGCCGCGCGGCGCAGTCGAGCTTCGACGGCCGCGAGGGGACGTTCTCGCTCGACGGCGAGACGACCACCGCCATGCTGGGCGCGGACTACGCGCGCGGCAACTGGCTGGTCGGCCTCGCGCTCATGCAGAGCTCCGGCGAGGGCGGCTATGCCGATACCGGCATCGGAACGCAACCCTGTCCCGACGACATGGACGGGAGTCTGTGCAACGGGGCCGTGCGGACGGGCGACGGCAAGGTGGAGGCGTCGCTGACGGCGGCGATTCCCTACGCGGCCATCCAGGCGTCCGAACGCCTCCGGCTCTGGGGCGCGGCCGGCTACGGCACGGGCGAGGTGACGCTCGAGCCGGACGTGGGCGGCTCGCTCAAGTCGGACATCTCCTGGACGATGGCGGCGGCGGGCGCGCGGAGCGACCTTCTCCAGCCTCCGAAGGAAGGGAGCGGCCCCACGCTCGCGCTGACCGCGGACGGGCTGTGGACGCGCACGTCCTCGGAGAAGACGCACGAGCTTGCGGCGTCGGACTCCGACGTGACGCGGCTCAGGCTGGGTCTTGAGGGCGGCTACGCCATCGCCACCGAAGGCGGCGGCCGGATCGTGCCCAAGGTCGAGATCGGCGCGCGCCATGACGGCGGCGACGCCGAGACCGGCTTCGGCGTGGAGCTCGGCGGCGGCATCGCCTGGACCGATCCCCAGATCGGGCTCTCGCTCGACCTCTCGGGCCGGACGCTGATCGCGCATGGCAATGACGACCTGGAGGATCAAGGCTTCGCGGCCTCGCTCGCCTTCGATCCGAACCCGGGCACCGAGCGCGGCCTGTCGCTGACGCTCACCCAGGACTGGGGCGGCTCGGCCCAGGGCGGTCTGGATGCGCTGTTCGCGACCGACCCGCTGGCGGACCGTTCGGGCACGGCCGAGGCCACCAGCCGCTGGCAGGCGGAAGCCGCCTACGGCCTCCCGGCCTTCTCCGGGCGCTTCACCGGCAGTCCGCATGTGGGGCTCGGGCTCGCCACGGGTACGCGCGACTACAGCGTCGGCTGGCGGCTCTCGCCGGCGGCCAATGCCAACGCGCCCGATCTCTCCTTCGGGGTGAAGGCGACGCGGCGCGAGAACGATACGGCGGCGCCGGAGCACACGGTGGGGTTCGAGCTTCGGGCGACGTGGTGAGGCGGTGACAGCGTTGCGTCATGAGTACGGGCGACGGGGCGACGGCATGGGCCTGTCTGCGACGGGCCAGGGACTACCGGGCGGCATGGAGCCGACATGCCGCCCGGTCTGCTTACGAGGAGGGCACGCCCTTCCCCGTGCGCATCCGCTCCGCGGCGGACCGGATCGCGGAGGGGGACTGGAGCCTGTTCTCCTGGGAAGACCCGGACGGCGATGCGGTCTCCGCCTTCTTCTGCGACGTGCCAATGCTGGAGGGCGAGGGCTCGGCGGTGGCCCAGCCTCTGCTGGCGATGCTGGACGCTGGCGGGGCACAGGTCGAAGGGCTCCGCCTCGGCGACGGCGCGCTGGTTCTCAAGGTGGAGGCGGATGGCAAGGCCGTACAGGTGCGTATCGCGGACCCGGCGCCGCTGCTGGCCGGCGGCGGGGTGCGGCTGGTCCACGACTGGGGCCTTGCGCTCCCGGTCGCCATCGCCCGGCTCGGCGATTTGTGGAGTGTCTCCGGCGGGCCGGACCCTCGGCAGGGGTTCGGCGGGCGGGCTCACGGGAACGGAAAAGGGCGGAACTGATGACCGTGCTCGAAGCCGACCAGCAAGGGCTGACCTGGCGCCAGATCGCGGAACGGCTCTGGGGCGCCGAGCGCGTCGGGGAGGAATGGTGGGAGGACGGCTGGATGCGGGCGAGGATCAGGCGCCGCCTCTCCAAAGCCCGCGCCATGCTGAAGGGCTACCGCGACATCGCCGCCGGGCGGTGATGCCGGTGGCTGCCTGTTGCACGTGGTATTCCATGCGCCACACGCC
>JAJEAZ010000589.1 GCA_022824105.1 Alphaproteobacteria bacterium | reverse complement strand
TCAAGCGCCGTCCATCCAGCGTTCGAGCCAGTGGATGTCATAGGCTCCGCTGTCGAAATCCCGGTCGCCGGCGATGCGCCGGTGCAGGTCGAGATTGGTGTCTATGCCTTCGATGACATATTCGTCGAGGGCGCGGGCGAGCCGGGCGACCGCAGTCCGGCGGTCCGGCCCGTGGACCACCAGCTTGGCGATCAGGCTGTCGTAATGCGGCGGCACCATGCAGCCGGCGAAGAGCGCCGAATCGACCCGCACACCGGGCCCGCCCGGCGGGTGGTATTCCCGGACCCGTCCGGGCGAAGGCACGAAGGTGCGGGCGTCCTCGGCATTGACGCGGCACTCGATGGCGTGGCCGTCGAAACGCACATCCTCCTGCGAGAAGGGCAGCCGGCTGCCGGCCGCAATCGTCAGCTGCTCGCGCACGAGATCGATGCCGGTGACCATCTCGGTGACCGGATGCTCGACCTGCAGGCGCGTGTTCATCTCGATGAAGTGGAAGTCGCGGCCGTCATAAAGGAACTCCAGCGTGCCCGCGCCCAGATAGCCGAGCCGGCGGACCGCCTCCGCAGCGCGCGCGCCGATCCGGGCGCGCTGCGACTCGTCCAGAGCCGGGGAGGGCGCTTCCTCGATCACTTTCTGGTGGCGGCGCTGGATGGAACAGTCGCGCTCGCCGAGGTGAACGGCGTTGCCGTGCGAATCCGCCAGCACCTGGACTTCGATATGGCGCGGGTTCTCGACGAATTTCTCGATGAACACCCGCGAATCGCCGAACGCGCCTGCCGCCTCGCGCCGCGCCAGCCCGAGCGCGCGGGCGAGGCCCTCCGGCGCGCGGGCAATCTGCATCCCGCGCCCGCCGCCGCCCGCCGCCGCCTTGACGAGCACCGGATAGCCGATCCCGTCGGCGATCCTCGCCGCTTCCGCGTCGTCCTCCACCGCGGCATCGCTGCCGGGCACCGGAGAGATGCCGACCTCGATCATCGCCGCCTTGGCGGCGATCTTGTCGCCCATCGTCGCGATATGTTCGGGACTGGGCCCGATGAAGGTGAAGCCGTGATCCGAGACCACCTGGGCGAAGGCGGCGTTCTCCGCGAGGAAGCCGAGGCCCGGATGGATCGCGTCCGCGCCGGCCACGCTCGCGGCCGAGACCAGCGCGGACATGCTCAGATAGCTGTCGCGCGGCGCGGGCGGGCCGATGCACACGCTCTCGTCCGCAAGGCGCACATGCATCGCGTCGGAATCGATGGTGGAATGGACCGCGACCGTGCGGATGCCGAGGTCCCGGCAGGCGCGGATGATGCGAAGCGCGATTTCGCCGCGGTTGGCGATCAGGACCTTTTCGAACACCGGCTCAGCCGAGGATCATCATGGTCTCGCCATATTCGACCGGATCGCCGCTGGAGACGAGAACCTGGCGCACCACGCCGTCGCAGGGCGCGGGAATCTGGTTGTAGACCTTCATCGCCTCGATAATCAGCAGGATCTGGCCTGCCTCGACGCGGTCGCCGACCTGCACGAATGCCGGCTGCCCCGGCTCCGGCTGAAGATAGACCGTGCCCACGATCGGCGCGGTGACGGGCGTGCCTTCAGCGGCGCCGGCTGCCTGCTGGGCCGGCGGAGGGGCATCGACGGGCGCCGCTGCGTGCTGCGGCGCCCCGGCGGCTTCGACGGGGGCAGCGACCTGCACGGCGCCGGGGGCGGAGATTCGAAGACTGCGTTCGCCATCCCGATACTCAATTTCGGCAACGCCCGTTTCCTTGAGCAGCGCCGCGAGCCGGCGGACCGCCTCCTCGTCGATGGGAAAGCCGCTCACGGCGCACCCCCGTCCGCGCGCCAGCGGTCGGCCAGGGCCAGCAGCGCCAGCCGGTAGCCGACCGGGCCGAAGCCCGCGATCATGCCGAGCGTCGCGCCCGATATGTAGGAGCGGTGGCGGAAGGCCTCTCGCCGGTGGATGTTCGAGAGATGGACCTCGACCACCGGCCCCTCGAAGAGCGTGAGCGCGTCGAGCAGCGCGACCGAGGTGTGGGTATAGGCCGCGGCATTGATGACGATGGCGTCGAAATCGCCGCGCGCCTCCTGTATCCAGGTGACGAGCTCGCCCTCATGGTTGCTCTGCCGGCAGACGGCCTCCATGCCGAGTTCGCCCGCGGCCGTTTCCACGTCCGCGTCGATCTCGGCCAGGGTCGTGCGCCCGTAAATCTCCGGCTGGCGCTGGCCGAGCATGTTGAGATTCGGCCCGTTCAGAACCAGCACGCGCTTTGCCATGGTCATTCCCGCACTCGCGGCCATCAGGCCCCGCCGCTCCTCAGAAGGACTCCGTCCACGGCCTGAGATCGACCTCATGCGCCCAGGCCGAGCGATGCTGGCGGTGGACATGCAGATAGGTCTCCGCAATCGAATCGGGGACCAGCAGATGGTCTTCCGGCAGGCCGGGGTCGGGCGCATGGTGCGGCCCCAAAATGCCGCCGTCGATGACGAAATGCGCGATATGGATACCCTTCGGCCCGTAGTCGCGCGCCATCGACTGCGCCAGCGCGCGCAGGCCGAACTTGCCGACCGCGAAGCCCGCCGACGTCGCGTAGCCCTTCACCGACGCCGTGGCGCCGGTGAAGAAGATGCTGCCCGAGCCGCGCGGCAGCATGGAACGCGCAGCTTCCCGGCCGACGATGAAGCCGCCGAGGCAGGCTTGCCGCCATGCCTGCTCGAACGCTTCGGTCTCGATGTCCACGACACTGGCGCGGACGCGGCCCGAGGCGTTGAAGACCACGATGTCCGGGTCCGGCGCCGCCGCGAACAACGCCTTGACGCTCGCATCGTCGGTGGCGTCACAGGCGTGAAGGCTGACGGCGTCGCCCAGTTCGGCGGCGACCGGCTCCAGCTTCGCCGGCGTGCGCGCGGCCAGCGCAACCTTCATGCCGGCGCGAGAGAAAATGCGCCCAAGCGAAGCGCCAAGGCCGGGCCCCACCCCGACAATGATCGCGGTTTCCGTCCCGTTCATATTGGGAATGCTCCTATTCGGCGGCGGCTACTGTGTGTTTGCCCGGATTGCGAAGCGCTTCGAGATGCGCGTCGCGCTGCTTCTCCGCGGCTTCGAGATGGCGCAGCTTCACATGGCCGTAGCCGCGGATGTGCTCCGGCACGCTCGCCAGGGCGACGGCGGCGGCGCTTGTCTCCGGGGAGAAGCGGCTCAGGATTTCCTCCGCATCGGCCTCGTATTGCGCGATCAGCGCACGCTCGCGGCGGCGCTCCTCCGTCCGCCCGAAGGGGTCGAAGGCCGTGCCGCGCAGGCCGCGCAGGGCGGCGAGCAGCCGGAAGAGGTGCAGCATCCACGGGCCGAAACGCATCTTGCGCGGCTCGCCGGTCACCGGGTCCTTCCGGGCGAAGAGCGGCGGGGCGAGGTTGAACTCCAGCCGGTAGCTCCCCTCGAACTGGCGCTCGATCTGCTTGCGGAAATCCCCCGAGGCGTGCAGCCGGGCGACCTCGTATTCGTCCTTGTAGGCCAGCAGCTTGAAGTAATAGCGCGCGACCGCATGGGAAAGCGGCCCGCCGCCCTCGACGCCCTCGGCTTCGCGCACACGATTTACAAGTGCGGTGTAACGCGCTGCATAGGCGGCATTCTGGTAGCCGGTCAGGAAGTCCGACCTGCGGGCGACCATGTCGTCCAGGCCTTCGAGAACGGGACGTTCCTGCCTCGCGTCCGCCGGGTATGCGATCCGCTCGACGAAGGCGAGGTCGTGCGCCGCCCGCCGGCCCCAGTCGAACGCGGTCTTGTTCATCTCGACGGCAACGCCGTTGAGTTCGATGGCGCGCTCGATGGCCTCGGCCCCGACCGGGACCAGGCCCCTCTGATAGGCGAAGCCGGCCATGAACAGGTTGGAGCCAATGGCGTCGCCGAGCAGCGCCGTGGCGAGGCGCGTGGCGTCGATCATTTCCACGGCATCGCCGCCGAGCGCCGCCTCGATCCGGGTGCGCAGCTCGTCCTCCGGGAAGGACATGTCCGGATTGCGGGCGAACTCGTTCGTGTAGGTGCGATAGGTGTTGATGACCGCCCGGCTGGTCCCGCGCCCCAGCCTGGAGAGCGTGTCGACCTGGCTGGAGGTGACGAGGTCGCAGCCGATGAGCGCGCGCGCGCCGCCCGGGCCGATGCGCACGCTGTGCAGGTCTTCGGCATTGTCGGCGATCCGGAGATGGCTCCAGACGGCGCCGCCTTTCTGGGCGAGGCCCGTCATGTCCATTACGGTGGCGGCCTTGCCCTCCAGGTGCGCCGCCATGGCCAGCAGCGCGCCCACGGTGATGACGCCGGTGCCGCCGATGCCGTCGATCATGATCGAGTAGGGCTCGTCGGTCGCCGGAATGACCGGCTCCGGCAGGACTTCCAGCGGCCCCGGCGCCTGGCCGGCGGGCTTGCCCTTGCGCGGCTCGGCGTCATAGACCGTGACGAAGCTCGGGCAGAAGCCGTTCAGGCAGGAATAGTCCTTGTTGCAGGCCGACTGGTCGATCATCCGCTTGCGCCCGAACTCGGTCTCGACCGGGATAACGGAGACGCAATTCGACTTGACGCCGCAATCGCCGCAGCCTTCGCACACGGCCGGGTTGATGAACATGCGCTTGGGCGGGTTCGGGAAGGCGCCGCGCTTGCGCCGCCGGCGCTTCTCCGCGGCGCACGTCTGATCATAAACGATGGCCGTGGCGCCCGGCACCTCACGAAGCTCGCGCTGCAGCCGGTCCAACTCGTGGCGCTCATGGACCTCCACCCCTTCGGCGAAGGGGGTATCTTCGGGGTACTTTTCGGGCTCGTCGGTGACCACCAGGATGCGACGCACGCCTTCGGCGCGAAGCTGACGGGTAATG
>JAJEAZ010000064.1 GCA_022824105.1 Alphaproteobacteria bacterium | reverse complement strand
TGGTTGCGGGGGCAGGATTTGAACCTGCGACCTTCAGGTTATGAGTTTGCCTAGAAGGATTTCGCCATTTCCCGTCCCTTCACGCCTTTCAGCGCCGGTCATCGTCAATAGTGTTATATTACAATGGATTGTGTTGGTCTTCAGGGCCTGTCAGGCTCGCCAATCGCAAACTTCCACCGTCACCGATTTTAGTTTTCGTGATTCCCATGCGATTCCCAGTGTGGTATGGTGATTCCCAGCAGAGACAGTTGCGGGGATCGCCATGCCGGCGCAGATCAAGATCACCAAGCGGGTCATCGACAGCATTGAGTGCGACGGAACCGACCGCTTCTACTGGGACCGGGAGCTGCCGGGCTTCGGGATGCGGGTTCGGGCGTCCGGCCGCAAGTATTTCGTTACCCAGTTCCGCGCCAGCGGTCGGCTTCGCCGCATGACCCTGGGCCCGGTCACGGCCATGACCCCGGAGATTGCGCGCAAGCGCGCCATGGCCCTGCTCTCCGAAGCGAAGGCGGGAGGCGATCCTGCCATGCAGCGGGACGCGGACCGCAAGGCGGCAACGGTCAAGCTGCTCGGACAGCGGTTTCTCAACGAGTACGTCCCCGACCACTGCAAGGAGAGCACCGCCTACGAATATCGGCGTTCGGTCGAGCTGTTCATCGACCCCAGGATCGGCAGCCGCAAGGTGACCGAGGTCCAGAGAAAGGATATCGCCGAACTGCATCATGCGATGCGGAAAACGCCCTACCAGGCCAACCGTACCCTCGGTGTGCTCTCGAAGATGTTCAACATGGCGGAGGTGTGGGGCATCCGCCCCGACGGCTCCAACCCGTGCCTGCATGTCAAGCGCTTCAAGGAAGAGAAGCGCGAACGCTTCCTGAGTGCCGAGGAGTTCCAGCGCCTCGGCGCGGTTCTCGACGAAACCCTCTCGGACGGCTCCGAGACCCGCTCGGCCGTCGTGGCCATCCGCCTGCTGATGCTGACCGGCTGTCGGCTTTCGGAGATCCAGAAGCTGCGATGGGAGCATGTCGACCTGGATGCCGGCGAGTTGAACCTGCCCGACACGAAAACGGGCCGCAGGGCGGTCCCGCTGGCGCCTTCGGCGGTGCGGTTGCTGGAGTCCCTTCCTCGCGAGGACGACAACCCGTGGGTGATTGCCGGTCGGAAGACGGGCTCCCATCTCACCGATCTCCAGCATCCCTGGCGGCGCATCCGGGAGCGCGCTGAACTGCCCAACGTGCGAATTCATGACCTCAGACATTCGTTCGCGTCCAGGGCGCTGGCGCTCGGCGAAGGGCTGCCTATGATCGGGAAGCTCCTTGGTCACACGCAGGTGCAGACAACCGCCAGATATGCTCACTTGGCCCGGGATACCGTCAAAGCCTCCGCCGCGCGCATCGGAGATAGCATCGACAACGATCTCGAAGCTACGCCATAAGGTGCTTGTTGGATTTCACCGACGATCTCAGACCGTTCCCGATCACTGCATCCTATTCATGAATTCGTCGAAGAGCGGAACGGTGAAGGCGGCATAACCATATCTCGGGCTGAAGATCATGCCGTTATGGATCAGCGCTTCGCGGGTGGGGCCGAGCTGTTGGGATGACTTGCCAAGCTCCTTGGCGATCTGCCCGGTTCGGTGAGGACCAGGGCCGCATCTCGCCATGGCGTGCAGATAAGCCTTCTGTGGATCCGACAATCGTTCATACCGCGATCTGAAGAAGTTGCGGTCCAGTCGCTCGATCACGGCGGTGCTGGCTTTCTCCAAGTCCTTCACGGTAATGGGAGTGACTTGTGCGGTATTCCATGCCTGATATCCCCATTCCTGAAGGAAGTAGGGATATCCCTGCGTTGCGGCTATGACCTCGGTAATCGCCTCTTCCTCGAATTCGACATCTGCCCGCGCCGCCGGCCTGACCAGCGCACGTCTCGCCTCGACCGGTTCGAGGGGGCCTATATCCGGATACTCGAAGAGGCGCTCCGCATAAGTTTTCGCTTCGCCCGTGAGTCTGACCACGAGCGGCAGCCCTGCGCCAACGACGAGCAAGGGGAGCCGCTTCTGGTCTACCCGATGCACCGCCATAATCAGCGCCTCGAACTCCTCTCGCGACAGGTTCTGGATTTCGTCAATGAGGATCACGATGGAAGTGTCGCGGGCCCTGGCCGCCTCACCGGCGGCAATGAAAACTTCCCCGAGATCACGGCTCAGTGTGCCGCTGTCCGCGATACCCGGTTCGCTATCGATGTCCACGGCGAACTCGATACCCTCCACCTTGATCCTTATCGCCCCGACGAAGCTCTTCAACACGCGCAACCCGGTCTTTACATGTTCGTTCACTCCCTTGGCCCGGTCGAGCTTCAGCAGAAGCGAGCGCAGGGTTGCGACGATTGTCTTCGACAGGGGTTCGTGATTGCCGATCTCGATGAAATCCGACAGCGCACCCTCCTCGTCCGCTATCGCCTGGGCCTCATTCAGCAAAACCGTCTTGCCGACCCCGCGCAGCCCCACGAACATGAGGCTACGAGCCGATTGCCCGGATCTGTTGCGCTGTATGGCGAGACGGGCATCGGCAAGAACGCCGTCGCGACCTGCGAGTTCCGGCGGCGGCGTGCCCGCTCCCGGGGCATACGGGTTCACACGAGGGTCCATTCAGTCACCTCTAGGATGTTTAGCCATCACTAGCATAAACATTGTCGACGCACACCAGTTTATAGGGCATTCCTATAAACTTCCTACAACCTGAGCCCTGTTCGCCCCGGTCACACGCTTTCCCCTGTCCGCCATTCCTCGACTGTCGGTCCGCCCTCATC
Source organism: Alphaproteobacteria bacterium (assembly GCA_022824105.1). Lineage (GTDB taxonomy): Bacteria > Pseudomonadota > Alphaproteobacteria > Bin95 > Bin95 > Bin95. The sequence continues at coordinate 1,723 of JAJEAZ010000064.1, read as the reverse complement.
AATCCTCCAGCCACCACGATGCCGCCTCGCCGATCCCCGTCCTGTCGGACCTGACGCAGATCCCCACCGTAAGTTCCCGCCACCCTCAACGATAGCCGCAACCCTGTCGGGATGGCGTCCAGAACGGCCGGCTTCGGCCGCTGCCTTCATTCCAGGTCCGGGCGTTACCTGCCCCCGACAGCCGCTACGTCCGCCACATGAACGGTCATCGTCACCGCAGTCGTTGCCGGGACGTCATGACTGTCTTCCCGCTCACCGGTGTGAACGGCGCCGGCCGTGGCGCCAATGGACGGCACCAACTGCCGTCAGGAGGCGGAGGCCGGCGTCTCCCGGGCGAAGCGGGGGATCCGGGAGCGGTCTCCCGCGCCGCCAGCCGGGAGACCGCTCCATGTCCGTCAAACTCGCCGATCTGCGCCGGGCGGCCGAGCTCCGCCCGGACCTCTACCGCACCTATGCCGAGCTTGAGCGGCGCATCGGCCACACGCTGTCGCCAACGCGCCGGCCGCTTCCGGAGGTGACCGGCATTCGCCCGGTCGCTGGCAGCGATTCCGAAATCCTGGCCGGCCCGGTCGGCGCCTGACCGCAAACGCCGGCCTTGCGCCGGCTCCCCGCTTGCCGCGCCGGCCGCAAGCCCCGCTACAGCATGAGGAAAGGGCCGCTGAGTTTCCGGTGAACGGCGGGGCGCCCGGTGGGAGTGCCCGCGCCGCATTTCCGCCATTCCGGAGCATGCCCATGACGCTTCCCGAGACCATCTCCGCCGACTACACGCTGCGCCCGAGCGAACTCGCCGAAGTCCTCGCCGTCCTCGTCGAGGCCCGCCAGCCGTGCATGGTCTGGGGCGGCCCTGGAACCGGCAAGAGCCAGGTCTCGAACCAGACCGCCAACGCCCTGGGCTACAAGTACATGGACGTCCGAGGTCCCCTCCTCGATCCCGTCGACCTGCGCGGCATCCCGTGGCGCGACGAGCACGGCCGGACGCGATGGGCGCCGCCCGCCTTCCTTCCGCCCACCGACAGCACCGAACGGTTCCTCATCAATCTCGACGAGCTCCCGTCTTCCGTCCCCATGGTGCAGGTCGCCCTGTTCCAGCTCTGCCTGGAGCGCAGGATCGGCGAATACGAGCTGCCGCCCGGCGCCGCGATCATCGCCTGCGGCAACCGCGAGCAGGACCGCTCGGTCGTGCACCGCATGCCGGCGCCGCTCGCCAACCGCTTCGTCCATCTCGAGATCCGGGTCGACGCGAGGGACTGGCTTGCCTGGGGCGCGGCGAACGGGATCGCGCCGGAGGTGCTGTTCTTCATCGAACTGGAGCCGGAGCTGCTGAGCCGGTTCGATGGAAAGTCGAAGGAACACGCTTTTCCGAGCCCCCGGAGCTGGGAGTTCGCCAGCAACATCGTCAAGAACCGCAACGGGCTCGATGCCGAGGTCGAACGGGCGCTGTTCCGGGGCACGGTGGGCGAGGCCGCGGCGGTCGAGTTCACCGCATTCCTCAAGGTGTGGCGCGAGCTGCCCCATCCGAGGGCCGTCCTCGACGATCCCGCGACCGCCGACATCCCGGAGAACGCGAGCACTCTGATGGCGCTCTGCGGCTCGCTCTACCGCATGGCCTCCGACGTCAACCTGGACGCCATCGTTACCTACGCCACCCGGCTCCGCCGCGAGGTGGGCGAATCGCTGGTCGGCGCCTGCGTGCGCCGCGAGCCCGCGCTCCAACGCTCGCCCG
>JAJEAZ010000487.1 GCA_022824105.1 Alphaproteobacteria bacterium | reverse complement strand
TGGCGGCCCGGTGAATGTGCGCCGCACGGTGCAGGCCTATGAGCGCGCGGGCGTGGCGGGGCTGCATATCGAGGACCAGTCCTGGCCCAAGCGCTGCGGGCACCTGGCCGGCAAGACGGTGATCCCGAAGGCCGAAATGGCGGCCAAGATCATGGCGGCCTGCGACGCGCGCATCGACCCCGACTTCCAGATCATCGCGCGCTGCGACGCCATTGCGGTGGAAGGCTGGGAGCCGGCCATAGAGCGCGCGGAGGCCTATCAGGAGGCGGGCGCCGACATCCTCTTCATCGAGGCGATGACCACCATGGAGCAGCTCGCCTTCGCGCCGAAACATTTCCGCGCGCCGTGCCTGTTCAACATGGCCTCCAGCGGCAAGACGCCGGAACTCTCGGCAGCCGAGATGGAGGCGCTCGGCTTCGGCATCGCGATCTTCCCCGGCATTACCATCTCGGCGGCCATCCCCGCGATGACGCGCGCGCTCGAGACGCTGAGGGAGACCGGAGACGTGCGCCCGATCAGCAACGAGTTCACGCCCTTCCGGGAGTATTTCGACCTGATGGGCATGGCCGAGGTGCAGGCGCTGGAGGACCGCTACGCGGTCGATGACGCCGCCCGCGTCGGCTATTGAGGACACAGCGCCCATGCCAGCCACCATGTTCGACAAGATCTGGGACGCCCATGCGATCCTGGAGCGGGAGGGCAACACCCTCCTCCATGTCGCCTTCCACCTCTGCCATGACGGCTCGGCCGCGGGATTTGCCAATCTCAAGGAACGCGGCCTGAAGGTGCGCCGGCCGGACCGCATGGCCGGCACGCCCGACCACTATGTGCCGACCACCAGCCGGCGCATCGAGGACCTCGCCACCGAGGACATGAGGCGCATCTTCCGCGTCTTCGGCGAGAACTTCACCGCCAACGGGATCACGCATTTCCCGGTGGAGGACGCGCGCCAGGGCATCATCCATGTCGTGGGCCCCGAGCAGGGCTTCACGCAGCCGGGCCTGGTGATCGTCTGCGGCGACAGCCACACCTCGACGCATGGCGCGGTCGGCGCCATCGCCTTCGGCATCGGCTCCTCCGAGGTCGCCCATGTGATGGCGACGCAGGCGCTCTGGCAGAAGCGGCCGAAGACCATGCGCATCACCGTCAACGGCGAGCGGCCCTTCGGCGTGACCGGCAAGGACGCGATCCTGGCCATCATCGCCCATATCGGCGCCGTCGGCGGCACGGGCTACGCCGTGGAATATGCGGGGTCGCTCATCCGCGCCTTCTCGATGGAGGAGCGGCTTACGGTCTGCAACATGTCGATCGAGGCGGGCGCGCGCTGCGGCATGATCGCGCCGGACGACAAGACCTTCGACTATCTGAAGGGCCGGCCCTTCGCGCCCGCCGGCGCGCAGTGGGACAAGGCCGTCGCCCACTGGCGGAGCCTGCCCTCCGACCCCGGCGCCGCCTTCGACCGCGAGGAGGCGCTGGACGGGGCCGCGCTCGCGCCGATGGTGACCTGGGGCACGAGCCCGGAGAACGCCGTCGCGGTGACGGACCGCGTGCCGGACCCGTCCGACGAGCCGGACGAGGAACGCCGCGCCGCGCTCGAAGGCGCCATCGACTATATGGGCCTCGCCGCCGGGCAGGCGATCACGGATATCGAGGTGGACCGGGTGTTCATCGGGTCCTGCACCAACAGCCGCATCGAGGATTTGCGCGCTGCTGCCAAGGTGGTGGAGGGGCGGCGGATCAGGGTCGGCCACGCCTTCGTCTCGCCCGGCTCCGGCCTCATCAAACGCCAGGCCGAGGAAGAGGGCCTCGACCGCATCTTCACCGAGGCGGGCTTCGAGTGGCGGGAGAGCGCATGTTCGATGTGCGTCGGCATGAACGGCGACATTGCGCGCCCCGGCGAGCGCACCGCGTCCACCTCCAACCGCAATTTCCGCGGGCGGCAGGGTCCGGGCGTGCGCACCCATCTGGTGAGCCCGGCCATGGCGGCCGCGGCGGCGGTCAGCGGCCGGTTCGCCGACGTGCGCGAATTCGGCTGAGCGGAGGACGAGGCAGATGGAACCCTTCAAGACCTTCTCCGCCGTCGCCGCGCCGCTCGACATGCTGAATGTCGACACCGACCAGGTGATCCCGGCGCGCTTCCTCAGCCGCCCGCTGGACGAGCGCTACGGCACCTATCTCTTCCACGACCTGCGCTTCGACGCCGACGGCGCCGAGAAGCCGGATTTCGTGATGAACCGGGAGGGCTTCCGGGGGGCCGAGGTGCTGGTCGCCGACCGCAATTTCGGCTGCGGCTCCTCGCGCGAGAACGCGGTGACGGCGCTCGCCGCGGCGGGCTTCAAGGCGGTCATCGCGCCGTCCTTCGGCGACATCTTCTACAGCAACTCGCTGAAGAACGGCTTCCTGCCGATCCGCCTGCCGGACGAGACCTGCCGACGGCTGCGCGAGATGCTGCATGAGGGGCCGGGCGGCGAGGTCACGGTCGATCTGGAGAGCCAGACCGTCACCGCGCCCGACCAGTCCACCTGGAGCTTCGAGATCGACCCGTTCCAGAAGAACAAGGTGCTGCAGGGTCTCGACGACATCGACTTCACCATGCAGTACCTCGGCGAGATCGAGGCCTTCGAGAAGGACTACGACGCCCGCATGACCTGGGTCACGACCCGGCCGCAATAGGGCTTCCCGGCGCCTGCGGGCCGAGGCGCGATTGCGCGCACAGCATTATGCGCAATATATTTTGCGCGTATAGTTGCGCATTGTGTTTATCTGCTCTATTTTGCGCACACGGCAATATGCGCAGACTGGAGCGGCAAGGTGCAACAGCGCAAACGGGAAATGAATCTACAGGCGATTGAACGGATCGTGCGGGGTCGCCATGAGGGCGTGACCATGCAGGAAATCGCCCGGACTCTGGAGGCCGCGCCGCCGCGCCGTACCCTGCAATACCGCCTCAAGACGCTTGTCGACAGCGGACGCCTCGTCATGGAGGGTTCGGGCCGATGGGCGCGCTACCGGGCTCCGACGCTGATGCTGTCGGAGGCGCCGGACTTTCTTGTCTTGGCGGAGCCGGAGCGGCCGTTCGTGGGAGCCGTTCCGGAGAAGCCGGAAGCAGAAGCTCAACCGCTTTCCGGGGCGGGCGCGGAAATCCTGGAATATGTACGGCGCCCGGTGACGGCCCGCCAGCCGGTCGGTTACGACCCCGAGTTCCTGTTCTCGTACCGGCCCAATGACAGCTTCTACCTGTCGCAGGACGAGCGGGCGCAACTCCGGGAAGCCGGTCGCGCAAGTGTCGGGGAACAGCCGGCGGGCACCTACGCCAAGCGGATACTCAACCGGCTGTTGATCGACCTTTCGTGGAACTCGAGCCGCCTCGAGGGCAACACCTACTCGCTGCTCGACACCTGGCGGCTGATCGAGGCCGGCGAGGTCGCGGAGGGGAAGGAGCGGCGCGACGCGCAGATGATCCTCAACCACAAGAGCGCCATCGAGTTTCTCGTCGATGCCGCGGAGGATATCGGCTTCGACCGCTACACGATCCTCAACCTTCATGCGGCGCTGGCGGAGAATCTGCTGCCTGACCCGGATGCGCCCGGCCGTCTGCGGCGGTCCGGCGTGGGCATCCACGGCTCGGTCTTCCATCCGCTGGAAGCCCCGCAGCTTGTCGAAGAATGTTTCGGCCGGCTGCTCGCTTCCGCAGCCGCCATTGAGGATCCGTTCGAGCAGGCCTTTTTCACGATGGTTCACTTCCCCTATCTGCAGGCGTTCGACGACGTCAACAAGCGGGTGTCCCGTCTCGCGGCGAACATCCCGCTCATCAGGGCGAATCTCGCGCCCTTGTCGTTCGAGGACGTGCCGCGGGACCTCTACACGGAAGCCATTCTCGGCGTTTATGAACTGAGGCGGGTCGAACTGCTTCGCGACGTATTCCTGTGGGCGTACCGGCGTTCGGCCGCCCGCTACGGTGCGGTACGCCAGTCGCTGGGCGAACCCGATCCGGTCCGGCTGCGGCACCGGGCGGCGCTGCGCGAAGTCGTCGGCGCGGTCATTCGCGCGCGCATGGACAAGGCGCAGGCCAACGCCCATGTCGAGCTCTGGACCGCACAGAACATCGCCGGGCCGGACCGCGGGCGCTTCTGCGAAATCGCCGAGCGCGAGCTCCTCAGCCTGCATGAGGGCAATTTCGCCCGCTACCGCGTCAGGCCGTCCGAATTCGCCGCCTGGCAGGAGGTGTGGTGACAGCAGCCGGCGCGTGCCGCTTCCGGATTACGCCCGCCGCCGCTCCGTCAGCGCGACGCCGGACCCGATGAGCTGCTCGATCTCGGGCGCGGCGTAGCCGGCTTCGGCCAGCACCTCGCGGGTGGCGTTGCCGAAGAAGGGCGGGGCGGCGCGCACGCTGCCGGGCGTGCGCGAGAGCTTGGCGGCGATGCCGGGGGCCTCCCACTCGTCGCCCTCGACCGAGGCGCGCATGCCCCGGTGCAGCGTGTGCGGGTGGGTGAAGACCTCGGGGATGGCGTTGACCGGCCCGGCCGGGACGCCTTGGCGCAGCAGCGTCTCGCAGAGCGCGTCGCACTCGAATTCCGCGAGCTTCGCCTCCAGCAGCGGCTTGAGCTCGGCGCGGTTGCGCGAACGCGAGGCATTGTCCGCAAAGCGCGCATCCTCCGCCAGCTCATCGGCGCCGATGGCGGCGCAGAACCGCGCCCACTGGCCGTTATTGCCGATGGCGAGGAAGGCCTGCTTGTCGCGCGTCCGGAAGGCGTCATAGGGGTAGATGTTGGGGTGCGCATTGCCGGTGATCGCCGGCGCCTTGCCGGACATGAGCCAGTTCGGCGCCTGGGGATGCAGCAGGGCGACGGCGCAGTCGTAGAGCGTGAGGTCGAGGAACTGGCCGCGACCGGACCGCTCGCGTTCGAGCAGCGCCATGAGGATGGCGATGACGGCGTTCAGGCCGGTGCCCATGTCCACCATCGGCGTGCCGACGCGCACGGGTCCGCTTTCCGGCGAGCCGTTCACGCTCATCATGCCGGACATTGCCTGGATCACGGCGTCGTAGCCGGGGAAGCCGCCGAGCGGCCCGTCCGCGCCGAAGCCCGTGATCCGGCAATGCACCAGCCTCGGGAAGCGCCGGCTCAGCACCTCCTCGTGGCCGAGGCCCCATTTCTCCAGCGTGCCGGGCTTGAAGTTCTCGGCGATGACGTCCGCGCCCTCCAGCAGGCGCATCAGCACCGCCTTGCCCTCATCCTTCGACAGGTCGAGGCCGATGGAGCGCTTGTTGCGGTTGACGCCCTGGAAATAGGCGGCCTCGCCGTCGGCGCGGAAGGGCGGCCCCCAGTCCCGCGTCTCGTCGCCCTGCGGCGGCTCGACCTTGATGACCTCCGCGCCGTGGTCGGCGAGAATCATGGTGCAGTAGGGGCCGCCGAGCACCCGCGTGCAGTCGATTACGCGATAGCCGGCGAGCGCGCCTCCAGATTGCGGCATGGCAGCGGGACTCCTCGGGAAACGAAGGGCAGGCGCGGAACCTAGCGCCTGCGGCGGCGGCGCGAAAGCGCCCGCCTCGAAAGCCTGTCTTGATGCGGTCTGCCGCGTCGTCTAGCTACAGGGACAGCGGAGCGGGAGGCGAGGATGAACCTGTCGAGAATGCTGGCGGCGCGGGCCGCCGAGGGACGGCCCGTGCGGGTCGGCGTCATCGGCTGCGGCAAGTTCGGGGCCATGTTCCTCTCCCAGGCCGGGCGGACGACGGGCATGCATGTCGTCGGGGTGGCCGACCTGGACCTCGACCGCGCACGTTCGCAACTGGCGCGCATCAACTGGCCGGCTGAGCGCTACGGGGCCGCGTCCTTCGCGGAAGCCTTCAGGGACGGCACGACATTCCTCATCGAGGACGCGCAGGAGCTCATCCGGACCGACGGCATCGAGGTGGTCGTGGAAGCGACGGGCAATCCGCCCGCGGGCATCCGCCACGCGCTCGCCTGCTTCGAGGCCGGGCGGCATATCGTCATGGTGAATGTCGAGGCCGATGTGCTCGCCGGGCCCCTGCTCGCGCGCAAGGCGGAGGAGGCGGGCGTGGCCTGCGCCATGGCCTATGGCGACCAGCCGGCGCTGATCTACGAGATGGTGGACTGGGCGCGCACCTGCGGGCTGGAGGTCGTGGCGGCCGGCAAGGGCACCAAGCACATGGCGCACTACCACCAGTCCACCCCGGAGACCGTGTGGGAGTATTACGGCATCGACGCCGAGCGGGCGGCGCTTGGCGGCATGAACGCGCAGATGTTCAACTCTTTCGTGGACGGCACCAAGTCCGGGATCGAGATGGCGGCCGTCGCCAATGCCACCGGGCTCAACGTGCCGCGCAAGGGCCTCTCCTTCCGCCCCGCCTCCGTCTACGAGCTCGCCGACCTGCTGAAACCGGAGGCCGACGGCGGCACGCTGGAGGGGCGCGGCGGCTATGTGGAGGTGATCTCCTGTTTCGGCGCGAACGGACAGGAGGTGCCGCACAACCTGCGCCAGGGGGTCTATGTCACCTTCGCCGGGGCGGACGAGTATGTGCAGCGCTGCTTTGCCGAATACCACGTCTCCACCGACGAGAGCGGCGAATATGCGGCGCTCTGGCGGCCCTCGCACCTGATCGGGCTGGAACTCGGCGTGTCGGTGGCGACGGCGGCGCTGCGCGGCGAGTCGACCGGCCATGCGGAGGGCTGGGCCGGCGATGTCGTCGCCACGGCCAAGCGCGACCTGAAGGCCGGCGAAGTGCTGGACGGGGAGGGCGGCTATTGCGTCTGGGGCAAGCTGATGCCCTCGGCGGACTCGCTGGCGCTCGGCGGCCTGCCCATCGGCCTCGCCCACGGCGTCCGGCTGCGCAACGCCATACCCTTCGGCCGGCCGGTGACCTGGGACGATGTCGAGATCGACCCGAAGGACCCGACCGTCGCCTTCCGGCGCGAGATGGAACGCGCCTTCGCTTGACGGGAAAGCCCGTGTCCGAGTCCACCGCAGGGCCGCTGGCGGCGTGGCGCGCGCAGGTCGCGGCGAAGGCGCTGAGCGGCGACCCCGACCAGGAAGTCTGCGCGCGGGCGCTCCAGGACCTGCACGATGCTCTGGGGGCCTTCGCCGCCGCCGGGAGGACGGGCGGGCTTCTCGCCCGGCTCGGCCTCGCGCGCCGGAGCGAGCCGGCGGCGGAAGCGCCGAAGGGCATCTACATCCACGGGGCGGTCGGGCGCGGCAAGTCCATGCTGATGGACCTCTTCTTCGAGACCGCGCCGGTCGCGGCCAAGCGCCGGGTGCATTTCCACGCCTTCATGAGCGAAGTGCATGACCGCGCCCACCGGATGCGGAAGCGCGCCGGCGACCCGATTCCGGGCCTCGCCGCGGCCGTCGCGGAAGAAGCGGCCCTGCTCTGCTTCGACGA